>NZ_JACSMK010000012.1:0-116225 GCF_018618595.1 Exiguobacterium sp. s133 | reverse complement strand
CAGAGCTTGTATTGTTTACCCTAGTCTGGGTATTACTTTTACTACTAGTAGGTTTAATCGTTGTCTACGTGTTGAAAAATCGAGATAAAAACGACGCTGAAGAACAGATGGATAAAAGAGATGAGGAATGGTCGGAAGTTGTCAATGCAATGACTGAAGCGTTGAGTATGTCGAATCAAAAAATCGAGGAACTGGAGCTAGACTTACATATGGCTGCGGGTGAGATCGAGAATCTGACAGATGAGAACATTGAGTTCCGCGAAGGTAAAGAGTTAGATATGGCCAAGCACTACAAGGCAGCCATCTTCCTAGATAAGAAAGGTGAGCATGTCGTTTACAACAACGGTGAGTTGGTGATCGATGAACAAGTTTCCTTCTTTCAGTATGTCAAAGGGAATGAGGCACAGTTCTTCGTTACGCATATCGATGGTGTGAATGCTCAGTTCGCAATGGCCGAGCAAGATTATTGACATATTTAAGTTAAATAGTATATAGTTTAAATATGGTAGAGATACCAAATACATACGAGAAACGTCGAGATACGCCAGCCAAGCGTTTGACGGATTTCTAGTAGTCTGCGAGGCAGATGGGTTTCGCCGCCTATCTGCCTTATTTTTGTAGTTGGCTGTAGAGCAAAGAGATATAGGGGATTCTGGGACGTGTTGGGTTTAGGGTAGGCTAGGTATTCAGAAAGATTAGTAGGTGTTTAATTCCTTGTACGGAGTCATGAAATAGAGCGCAGAATTGATTGTAAATTAACTAATACACAAATAACCATTTAAACGCTCGTTAGAGCGCTTGTGACGCTCGGTAAGGTCTTAGTATAGACACTGACCACAGAAGGGCACAGAGAGGCGTTTAAACGCTAATTAGAGCATACGAGAGGTGATATAAGAGTGTTAAAGGTGTACTTTGGTGATTTTGACCGCTTTGCAGACTTAGACAATAACGAATGGGTTAGTGATCAGTGTCATGACCCAAGTTGTGAGTTATGCGGTGAGATGGGTGACGGGCTGCCTAATTATTATGTAGAGGCCGGATTTGATTTTGATGTGATGTTTGATAGTGAGATTGATAGACGTGAGAAGAGATTGGCTGCAGAGAATGCCAGTGTGGTTATGGCTCGGAGTGCGATGGATGGTTGGGGCTAAGAATATCTTAGACCGTAAATGAATACATAATTAATGACGAGGAGAGATTGAGATGAATCGACTAGTAGGAGTTTTTGAAGGAAACGAAGTACGAATGGCAGGAACACCTGAGAGTCCATTATTTGTGCTCGCGGATGTTTGTAAAGTATTAGACATTGGAAATGCAAGCGACGTCAAAAAAAGATTAGAAGAAGGGGTCGTTGGTATCGAGGTGTTCCAAACAACGACCGGAGCAAAGACTCTAACAGTAATTAACGAAGATGGATTGTATGACGTTATCTTTGATAGCAGAAAGCCCGAGGCTAGACGTTTTCGAAAATGGGTTACGAGTGAAGTCCTTCCAGCCATTCGAAAGACAGGGAAATATAAAGCACCTAAAAAGCGATATACATATGATGAAATGGAATATAAAGTGGATTTTCTTGCGGACGCATATTTAGAAGCTCACGATGTATTGAACGAGAAGTACGCTGAGGTTCGCAACTTGCGGAGAGAACTGGATACGAAAGATGAATTGATTAACAAATATAAGTCACTTTCTTATCGTAAGAATAGCTATAATGTGAGTGATATTGCATTAGCTTTGAATATTTCTTCTCAAAAAGTTAACAAATTCCTTGTACAAGCCGGGATTCAAGAGAAAATGGATATTGGTTATCGCATTACAGATCGATTTAAGGAGTTAGAGAGACAAGATTATGTGCGCTACTACAAAGATTATCGATATACTCAAATGCGATGGACTGAAAAAGGACGCAGTTATGTGGTCGGTCTAATCAATCGATACGGATACGATGTACCAAATCATCGTTTACAATTGAATGGTTGAAATCAGAGGTCTTAGCTAACGCTAGGACTTTTCTTTTTGTTTTAGAAAGGAAGTGAGCGGGAATTAGGAGAATATAGGATATTGGAGGTGGAGAGATGGGTGATTTAAGTTTAGGTGGAATCTTTTTAGTTGTCTTGGCCTTGTTTATGTTATCTGCTGTCTGTTTTTATATTGCATTGGTTATTGAATCCGGGAAGTTGTCATTAGGTTTGGAAGAGTTGAAAGAAAGACCAGAGAAGCCAATCACTCGCCCTGCTACATGGAGAGATGGTATGGAAGTGATCGGAATGGATGTAGGTAAGTATGAGAAGTATGCAGGGGCTTTGACTGAAAGATACCCGGTGGCCATGGATAGTCTAGTGAAGATGGATTGGTTAGGGAGAAAAATGACGGAAGAAGAAAAGAGAAAAGTGAGACAGGGATTTGAAGAGAAGTTTGAAGTTGTGATCGCTGAAGAGGAATTGAAAAGAAGAGAAGTTATGGGTGAGGAAATTGAAGATGTGCTGAAACAGGCCTTCAGAGAAAATGAGTATGTGAAGTGATACAGATGAATTTTTGTGAATGATACAGATTTGGAGAAAATAGAGGTTTTTGGGATGGAGAAGTGAAATCCTTTTATTGGGTAAGAGGAGAAAAAATAAGTGGTTTCCCCATGGGATGGGAATAAGTGGTCAAAACGAGGTGTTTTGGGGTGGTGTGGTAGGTTGCAGAAAAATAGAGTGAAAATACCGATGGGATCGGGATATATAGGTGAAATGGGGTGGGTGCTGTGAGGTGTCCACCTTTATTGTATTTTTAAAAAGGGTAAAAAAGGTCGATAGGATGGGAATAAATGGTCTATTTGCAGTGAATGAAAAGTGAGAAAAAATACCGATAGGATGGGAATAGTGGTTTTGGGGAGAGGTGATTTCATTTTAAGGGTTGATAGTGGTGGTTAATAGAGGTGGGTTAAAAAGGTGGGTAAATTTTGAGGGGAAAGAGGGGTTTTTTGTGTTTTGTTTTTTGTAGATGGGTGGGAAAGGTGGGTATGAAAAAGGGGGTTATTTTTTTGGGGGTGTGGTTGTGGAGTAGCTTACGTCGATAGACGTTATATTCTGGATTGCTTGGATTTTTACCTACCCCATGGGCTTTTTTTGCATAATACATATTATAGCAAATTTATTTTGGTTGTTTATTATAGGAAAATGGGCTGCTTAGAAGCTAGTGAATCTGATCTACTACTATATAGTTGTGACTGGTACAGTTTGTTTTTTTAACTAGTACAGATTTTTTATTGTCTATTTTGTTGGTTTGCGGATCAATCCTTATAGGGTTTTATATGTGATTTTGCACATAGTTATAACATGTCATCGAGCGCTGACCGATTCCCCAATCTATATTCCTAACCTGTAACTATTATTGTTTCAACTAATACCAAAAAAGAACCTTATTGAGGCTATTAATCAATCCTTTATCCCTAAACCCCGTAACTCCGTTACGTCCTCATTTCCTAATATGTACATATCATTCGATCAACTCAATTGCAGCACTCCATCATATCAACCCTCAAACCCTAACCATCGGCCTACCGACCACCTAACCACCTTATCGGCCTATCCATCTCACACCAACAAACCTCACACCAAACAAAAAACCCTTAACCATTGTAGTTAAGAGTCTATATATCAATCATTGATCTAACCTTAATTCCTATCTCCTTACTAACTCTAACATCAACCATGCAATCTATACTTAAACTTATCATTTCCTAGTCTCCTTGTTTTTAGTCCGTGATTATATTCATATCCATGTCTTAATAAACCATCTAAACTATACGCTTCATACCCTATATATCTTCTCTCTTTAAAGTGTCTATTGTCCGATCTTAATAAAGACAATGCAGCATATCGCATGTATTCAACCCTCATTCCCCGATCAACTAACAGGATATACCCTGCACGTTTACCACCTGTAATAGCAATGTTATAAGCTGCCTTAATCATCACATCATCACCAACAAACCCTAAACCATATAGCTTATCGCTAACAGGTGGATAGAGTAGCCTAGCAATCTCGCTTAACTCTTTTAGTTGTCCATCGGTTAAACCATTGTCATGATACGTTTTGTATAGTCTTAGATACTCTAACTCAAACTCGCTTAACCAGCCGTTAACGTCCGGCATTTATATCACCTGCAATTCAAACGTCCCACAATCTAATAGCTTGATACTCGCGACACCGTAACCATCTAACAGTAGCCGATGCTTTGCAGCCGTTAACGATCCTATATCTGTAAACGTATAAACCTTAACTTTATTACCCTTATCAGTCTTGATTAGTGTTGTCATTGTTAGTAGTCTCCTTTAGTCGTTTGTATTAATAACCTTTACCCTTATAAACGGTCATACCGCCACCTGGTCTAAGTCGATCACGGGCATAGCAGCATACAGTTTAACCGCTGTTAGTTCGGGCACTTGCTTAACTACAATGCCATCTTTAAGTTTAAAGTATCTATTACGTTGATCCTTGTTAACTTTCGTTAGCGGCTCTTTACTCATGTAATAATTAAATACGATCTGTTCATGGTCGCTTTTAGTTACAAAATATTCAACACCTGTATGTCTAACCTTTAAGATCCCATTACCACCATATTTAACAAACTTTAAAGAGTCGTAAAAGTAAAAGTCCTCTTTATTATTATCTACATACTTATTAACGACTCGCGCCACGTCCGGGAACATCTTATCAACCGCTTTTATTATGCGCGTTTCTAACCGCTCTAATGCCGTTTCGATCTCTTTCCGTTCGTCGCCGTAAACCTCATGACGTTTAATATCTAATGCTTGACGTTTAGTAATTGCCTTTTCTAATTGAATAGCGTTCATCTGTATCATTCTCCTTTTATTATCTGTATTAGTTAACTTAAAAAACTTCTTGTAAGATCAATTCTTTTACGTTCATTAAGTCCGCTATTATTTGTGCTCTATAATCAGACACCTTAAAGGGATCGTCTACTAAATCTCTTACTGTATTAGATAGACTGAGCATCAAACAAACGTTATAGCCTGTACACTCTTTAAAAAAGGCGTCACGGTCGTTAAATGGATTGCATACCGTTCCAAATTCCTCAATAGCATAGCGATAGTATTCGTCCATTTCAGTAGCCCAAACGCTCATTGTCTGATTGTCAACGCGTCGCGGCATAATCATATTATCCTTAATCAGTAATCCTAAATCATAACCGTTAACAGTTGTTTCTGGATCGATCTTATTTAGTCCGTCTATTATTATCTGTTGGCAATAGCGTTTGTAAGTCATGGTTAGCAGTCTCCTTTATAGTAGGCAAATTCAACATTTTATGCCGTTTTATAACTCTAATTTTTCCCATCCTATCGAATCACAAAAGTAATACTTATTATCTATGAAGATGATATCTGATACACTCATAGAACGTCCTTCAAAGTTTTCAGGATAATCCATATTAAACTTGTAAAAAAGTTCTTCTAGTGGCGGTTTACTTCCTTCCTGCTCTATTTCTCCTTCATATGCGACAACGTAATTATTCAAATTTACTTGAATCTTATCACGCTTCAAAATTTTAGACATTGAGTTGCTTCTCCAAAAACTTCTCTTTAATTGAAACAGTTTAAACTTTTTGATTTTCATGTGATAAAAGTCTCCTTTTAGTTTCGTTTTAGTTTTAGGTTTTCAAATTTTTCTTTAGTTCGATCTACTACGGTTTCGAATTTTTCCAGTGTAACCCTACTTAATACATTGTTTGCGGCTGCAACTGATCCTTTTCTCGTTTCATGATTCGAGATAGAACTACCTGTTTCGTTTTCGATCACATAATAACGCTTATCATCTTTTTTATAGATACCGAACGAATATTTGTTTGTTATATCGTTAACTTCTAAATCTTTATTTAACTCAAGCAACCAGCCGTCTACCTGTACTTCTTTAAAACCTTCTGTTGTCATAATTGAACTTTTTAGAGTTGCTTTTTTCATTTTAAAAACTCCTTTAGTAGTATTTTTTAGTTTAATAATCCTTCATACTTTAATGCAGCCCGTACTAACTCTAATGGATCACCAGCAATCTCAAAGCCATCTAGACCGCGTTTAAGCTGCTTTGTATTGCTAAGATAGTAATCAATTACTGATCCATATGCCATGTCTGTATAAGGTTCAAAGCCGTTCATTCCGACGTGACCGACGTCATAACCATCAATCACAACATCGCTATTAATCAATTTAATAGAAGGATCACCAGCCGATCCCTGTATATTCTGAAAGACTTCTTGAATCAATTCTTTTAACGATTCTTCAATGTTGTTTGACTTAATAACAAAGCTCTTTTCGTAATAATCTTTACTAAAAATAATTTTGTCTAAGTCTTCATTTTCTTCTTCATCGGGATCAAAAAGAACGTTTTTAAGCGTGTGGGCTTCCTGGTGGATATAGTCATCGAAAGAGTAGTCTGGATATACCATGCACTCGTAAACGTTTGGCGTGATCTGTGAGTAATACAGTAATCCTTTTCCGTTTACTTCTAACGTAACAGCCGTGTCATCTGGCTTTGTGATCGTTTGTATTATCATTGTAAGTTCTCCTATCAAATGTTTATTTTAATTAGTTCATGCTTTCAAGTTTGGCGTTATCGAAAAGTTTATTAGTATTTTCAACCGCGTCCCGAACCGCTTTACCGCAAAGTCCGATATAAAGGTTCCAGCGATGATCTACATTCTTATCTTCATTTTTATATTTATCATCTGTTAAACCTAATTCGTCTTTCATAAATTTTTCGATTTCATGATGATAAACAAGAAACTCTCCAGCTTCAGCAAGGACTTTTCCAGCGTTCCAAGCGTTGAACGGTTGATAATGGTAAGCAGCGTTCGCGTTCAATGCTAAAGCGTCGCGCTTCTCTTCTTTTGTTTTTGCGTCAACCTGGAATGAAAGAACGTGCTCTACCATTTTTAAGCGAAACTCTTTTGTATTCGTGTTAACTTTTGTCATTGTTAAAACTCCCTTAATCTTATTTTTTGATTGACCCTATAAAGTCTTTATTAGTATGCAAGATTGCTTTCTTTAAGTCGTTCGTCCCAAACGTTCAAGATGTTTTCGACGTCCCAGCCGATGTTGTAAGACTGTATGAGCGCATAATTTTTTGAGAAGTAGCGACGATATAAAGGCATCTTCTTATCTTGGAAAAAGAAGTTACGATATTGTGAAACCATTGCCATCGATGGAGATAAGCGGTATAGAGGGTTACCGTAGATGTCGTTTCCTGTACGCTCTACATGTAATGTTAATTGTCCTTTTTCGAATGTTTGCATTATAAAAACCACCTTTTAGTTTATTTTTTTATACTTTTTAATTTAAATCAGTTAACACGATATTTTTCTAACGCTTCATAGCGCGGTTTTTCTAGTTCGTCCCAATACTTTTTTTCTGCTTTTCTGTGGGCTTTAGGCAGCATGGTTAAAAGCGATCCGATGCCGATCCCTGTAAACAGTGTGATTAAAAATTCCATCATGTTAACTCCTCCTTAATAAGATTCTTCACCGTGATTCATGTAATCCGATACGTCAACAATGTTGTATTCCTTTTCGATTTCCGCGTATGTTTTGCCAGTCTCATACGTCAGTTCCTCTGCTTGAAATTCCGTAATCGTTTGTTTCGTGCATGATTCCTTTGAATTAGGAACAACAAAAGGACAACCAAAGGTAACTTCTAAGTTTTGATTTTTCCCGTTAACGATACATTCTTTACATAACGCTTCTGCTAACGCTAACTGAGGATTTTCATCATTACAGATTTGAGCCCGTTCATTAAAGACAACACAAGCTAATTCGTCACTTTCATTTAAGAAGAAAGTATGATAAAAGGTTTGACCGTTCCGTTTAATTCGGAAAGTCATTTCTTTCTCACTTTCATCTTTAAGGCATTTTACAATTACAAATCCTGGTGTTTCACGCTCTAAAGAAGTTAGAAGAAATTCTTTGTATTCACCTTCTGCGGTTTTAAGCTCTTTATTAATATTCAAGATGGTCTGCCTCGATTCATCAGATAAGACAACATTTTTCAATAGTGCTGCTTTCATATTAAACACTCCTTTAAGTGTAGTAGGTTCGTTTTGATCTTCCCGAAACTGTTTGGGATCAACGTTTTTATGAAGTTGTCAATGTGCTTGCCTTGCTTTCTTAACTTAATTATACCACCTATTTTTCATTTGTAAACACTTTATTGTATTATTTGTTTTAAAGATTTTAAAGTGTTTTAACCGCTGGTGTTGTGCGGTTTTTCTTTCTGGAATAAATATAGCATAGTCTTTTATCACTTGTAAACACCAAATTAAATATTATTTGTTTTAAATGTTTGAACATGCTTTTTTGACGTGTTTCTTCTATATAAAGGAATTATAAAACTTTCCGATAAAAACACTCTTTTAGGACGATTTAAACGACATAAACGGGGACT
The DNA here is from genome assembly GCF_018618595.1 of Exiguobacterium sp. s133. Classification (NCBI taxonomy): domain Bacteria; kingdom Bacillati; phylum Bacillota; class Bacilli; order Caryophanales; genus Exiguobacterium; species Exiguobacterium sp. s133. Next base: position 107,784 of record NZ_JACSMK010000012.1, on the reverse strand, counting down.
TATCCTATTAATTAGTTGCCGATCACGTACAGAGGGCATGATTTAACCGCGCTCGCGTCGATCTGGTACGTCTTGCGTGTCGATCACGTCAATAGATAGGATCAATGAAAGATTGATCGTTTAACAGATAAGCAGCAACGGCAATAATAAATAGCACAAAATATAGCCGTAGGCCGCTCCGCTCGGCCAAAGATTTTTCTTTCTTCAGACCGGCCTTCTTGACCAACACGGCCATATCATTATAGGGAGCTATATACGATCAGTGAAAATGTGTATAACAGAAACGCTTATATATCACCCACTATTCTTGGCCAAAAAAATAATATTTTTTTTAGATTTTTGCATAATACTTTTAAAAATCACCAAGGGAACGGTATAGTTTCAATCAAAATATGTATAACAAAAAAAGACCCACATATTAGCGAGTCTTCCAGCAGCCTCTAGCGCTTGAACGAAGAGGTCTTTTATTTGTTTTTTTATTGTCTAAGTAAATGATTTTCTTTTTGTTATCATTCATTTCTGTGTATCCTGTAGCGTACATATTGTAGATTTCTTCTGGAGGTAAGCAAGGAATGATCGTGCTTCCGTAGTTTACGACTCCTGTGTATTCGTTTGTATTGACTAACTTAGTTGACTGTTCTACGTCGTTAAAAATATCGATTACGATAGCATGTGCCATGTTACTTCCCCCTAGTGGCTAATTGACTGATTGTTCTCTCTGTCTATAAACCAATAATAACACGTGATTGTGGATAAGTAAATACTTTTTGTTTTAATTCATGACAAATAAGCGCATATCTGTATGATATACGCTAAATCTGTGGATAACTTTTACTATTAGTCTATATATTCTTCGTTTATTGATTCTGAGATTTTGTCGATTTGATCTTTCCCAAGTTCTCGGTAAGCATAAGAGAATAGTGCGTCTTTTAAGATCGTCTCGATGTCAGTAGCGTCAACATCTTTATGATTAATCAGGGCTCTAGCAAGTGCTTCATTACGAGGATCAAGCTTAACACTGTAATTAATAGAGTCTTTTTCATATCTAAGGCGGTCAAAACGTGGGGAAATTTGTTTCTTATCGATATAAACTTCGTATCTTTCTTGGTATTTGTCTCCGATGATGTCGTATTTAACGTTAACACCGTTTGATACACCCATCTTAACTAAGTTATCAGCTCTCGTGCGATCAGTCACCGAGATGTTGTCGCTTCGAATCAGTGAGTTATAGAAACTCTCTATCTCATTTTGTTTATTCAAATTAATATGCCTCCTTGAGTTGATATGTCTATTATAGATGAAATATTGATGTGGTAGCGAAGTAGCGATTTTATATAATTATTATTATTTTATACTATTTAATTTAAAATTGATTCTTTCCAATAATCGTATACTTTAACTGGCTCTCTGTCTTCTTTACTCATTAGAACATATAGATCGTTCGTACCGGCTTCAACATACGTGAAGGGATACTTGCGTAAAAGCCCTTTGACGTTGTTGAAGTGGTGTAAAGGGTAGGCAGCAACCATCTCACCTAGGTTTTTACGATGGAGGCCACGCTGATAAAAATGAATATTCTTTTTTAACCATAGTTCGCGCGTTTCATGTTGGGTCGCATCCGGGGAAGGGAACTTTCCATTATTGACGTATTTCTTTAATAACTGCCGACTAATGCCAATCATTTTTGCTGCATCGGCCATCGAGAAGTAAATATCTCCGTCGTAAAGGTTTAATTCTAGTTGAACCAGGGAATTAACACAGTGCTTGACTTCATCGATGATTTGAACATCTCGTTTCGTTTCAATAAGGAATCGTTTCCAGTCAATCCAATCTACTTCGCCAGGATCTTTAATTTTTAGGTCGAAGAACTCTTCAATATCTTCTTTGAAGAAATAATCAGTTCGTGCGTTCATGCTATCGTCTACGAAAGCAAAGACGTCATTTTTGAACGTGCATAATGTTAGTTTCATCTTATTTCATCCTTTCTAAAACAAATAGTATTTGATTTATATCTAAACTATATCACGTTTTTATCGTTTGTAAACATATTTTTTGTTTAATTAAAGAGAATTATTATCAATGATTTATATGGAATATATGTTCAATCGACGTTGATATAAAGCCATTTTCACGATTCATCAAATATTCATATAGCAATTATTAGCATAAATAACCATGTGAAAAGCCATTATTTCATTGTAACTGCATACTATTTTAGTTTATCCTTAATGTAGAGGAAAATGACCTTATAAAATATATGTATAGGTAAAAAGTGAAGAAATGTTATAGAAATGATCTTCAAAATAGAGAGAATATCTTGAATTTAGAGAGACATCGATAAAGGGGTGTTTAAGTGATGAGAAAAGAAGGATTAGAAGAGAAGGTTTCATCTTATTTATTCTCACATAAAAGAGACGAAGAGATGATCAATAAACTGTCAAAACGAATGTCTTCACACGGATATTCGAAAGGCGAAATTATAGAGATTACTTACGATAATGGGAATCATAAAAAATTAAGCTCTGTTGAGAGTATTTTAATTGCTAAATATCTAACTGACGACGGGTTTACGAAGGGTGAACTTAATCCGACAGAATATTATACAGACCAGGAGATCAACGTTGCTCTGCAGCATTTCGAAGATAAAGAAACAAAAATGAAATTGCCTTTAGCTCTAGAAAATGTTCTTCAAGTTGGTTATGGAGAGTATGTTACGACAATTCATATTAGAACTTTATATAAAATGTATGAGAGTGGCCTTATTGTTTATAACTTTGATACGCAAAGAGACGCAAAACTAAAGAAAATGAATAACGGTTCTATTGTAAGAGTTGCAAACGTAAATAAGAAAAGTGTAGAAGAAATTACTAATCTATTAATTAAAGGGACTTATATTCCTGATACATTAACTCTCAACCTATTAGTAGGAACGGGGAAAGATGGAGAAGAGCTTACGTATAATACGAAGAAGAACGAGCTCATCGTACACGAGGGAGTTTCTATTGATATCCTAGATGGATTCCACCGCCTTAACGCAATCAGAGAGGCCTATAAGCTTAATCCTGACTTAGACATCGTATTCCCGTTACAGGTAAAGAATTATGATGCGAGGAAGGCTCGCCAGTTCGTCGGACAGACAAATACAGTGAACGTCATGCCCAAACAGTATGTCCAGCAGCTCAAGATGGATACACATGAGGATTTCGTTGTGACAGAACTTATGGCTCGCTCAGAGCTCAAGGATCGTGTCAGTCAACGTGGCAGCATGAGTATCAAGACAGGTAGACAAGTAACGTCTATCAAGAAACTAACAGACGCGATTGCGAAGGTATTCAATATTCAATCAAAACGTGAAGCAATGCGGCTTATTTCTAAACTGACAGTTTATTTCGACGAGTTAGTTGGCTTATATATTGAATCGGATATCCCTTATGAAAACTCCATTTTCTCTATTGAGAATGCAATGTTAGAAATCATGAAACATGCGAAAGAATTTGTAGACTCAGATGAAGAGACAATTCAATTAGATATTAAGAATATTCTATTAGATCCAGAGGAGGAGAGAACACTTGGTACAATCGAAAGAAAACTACGTAGCTGACCCAGAATGGTATGATTTTGAGGTTAAAGAGAAGTATTTAGATAATATCTCCGAAAGTCAGAAAACTTATGCTATGTTCCTGATGAAAAAAATGAGCGAACATGAGAAGGTCGTTGATGAACCGTTGTACGATCAGACTACTTCTAATATCGAAAGTTTTTTATTCTCTTTAGCTCCACTTACAAACAAGACAAGTTATAAGGGTATCGGTTATGTAGTGCGTTACATGAGGTTCGCTGCTGAATTAGGTGTTAAAAAATCCAATATTATTCTTATTGAAAATTCGCCGGAATATGCTGATAAATTTGTTCCTCAAAATGCACGTACATTTATTACATTAAATCAGCTTGATGCTATCATTAATAACTGCGTAAACCACCAAGATAAAGTAATTTTTAGACTTCTCTTTGAAGGACTAAGAGGAGATAAACTATCAGAACTTAGAAACTTAAAACCTAATGAAGTTTATGAGAAACAATTAGATGGAAGAACACAATTCTTTATTGATATTAATAGTTCAGAAAAAAATAATAGAACAATTAGAATTACTGAGAATCTATATTATCTTTGCAAGAATGCAGCAGATCAAGAGACTTACTTATTAAATAATGGCCGAGAAGTGAATGAAAATGTCGCCCATAGACGAGGCGATGAACAAGATCTTATTGATAGCGGTTATGTCTTAAAGCGTTCTAAGATTGGAAGAAACGCAAGCGATGAAGAAGCTTCGATCTCATATCATGGCCTCTACTTGAGAGTTAAACGAATCATGGATTATGAAGAATTCCAAGGTATCGATGGAGACTATATGAAGTTCGGTAATTTATATCAATCCGGGGCGCTATATGAAGCATATAGAATCATTGATCTGGAATACGCAGAAGGACTCCTTGGGGCTTGTACGAAAGAGGAGAGAGAAGAAATCTATAACAAAGTGAACTGGTTATCCATTAGACGGAAAGTATGCGAGAAATTCATTTATGTTCACGACCAAAAATCTAAAGAGTTAATTTCAATCGATAATATGATTAAATACTATTAAGAGGCCATAATAGGTCTCTTTTTTAAGTCTTAATACCTAAATAAATGTTTTCCAAATAATTGAAATAGGTTAAAATATACTAGAGTTAATAACGAGAACGGGTGTGAGGTTAGATGATGACTTTCTCTACATTTCAGTCCTTGGGCGAAGAAGAGAAGTTGAGTTTATTGATTAGCTACATGAATACATATGAAATAGGTGAGATTGCAGCGCACTGGCATAAGAGCGCAATGGACATATTTAACATTCAGATGGACTTAATTAGAAAGAAGGAGTACGGGATGGATTCTAATCATGAAACGAAAGAATTATCTGAAATGGGTAAAAGTCTAGATATGCTAACTTATGACCAGTTAAAAGCACTGCACTCAGAAGATCGAGCGAGAATCATCATGCACTACCACGAAATGGTCGAGGGTAAAACAGGTATTTTAGCGGAGTGTCTTGGCATAGAAGTGAAAAGGGCGTATAATTTAATTTATGCAAGCAAGAGAAAACTTGAAGAATTAGAGAAGAAACGGGTAGATGATATGGCAGCTAGACAAAAAAGAGATATCGATGATACAGAGGAAATCGATCAATTGAAGCTCGAAATGAACATGCTAGACAATGATATGACTGTTGAGCTCACTGGAGACGGTAGTGGGAAGAAGATATCTAACCTACTTGAATCAGTGGCACTGGCCATCGAGAACACCGGTGGAATGATGACCGTAGAATTGAAAATCAAGAGACCCGAATAAGGGTTTCTTTTTCATTTAAATTAAATAATACAAAAAATTAGACTTTGCTGTTAATGGGTGATATAGTAGGAAATGTACCAAATACATAAGAAAAGGATGTGCTTCACAGCATGGCAAAGAAGACAGAGTTTAAACCGAATCGAATTAACTTTAAGGTTCGAGGAATTATCACTCGACTAGGAGATCGAGGATACGCAGAAGATGAAAACCAGGGAATGTGGCAACGAATCCGATTTGGTATTAAAACAAGTAAAACAAATGAAGTTCCGGTCGAACTGTTCGGCTACAAAGGTGATGCGTTCTTCTGGAGTAAAGAAAAAGGTCAGTCATTCAAAGTAGATTACGAGGATCGTCACAACAAGCCGAAAGGTGTCAAAGACGCTCACATGATGGGCGTAGGAGTTAACCACAAAGGGACAAAAGACGGATTAGAGAACTTACATAAGTACGACGCAGTAGAAGCAATCATGGAAAACTTTGCCGATGGTGATTCAGTTCAGATCACTGGTCAAGTAGAATACTCTTCTTACGAAAAAGAAGACGAAACAATCGTTCAAAAATCGTACTCGATTAATCGTATTACGAAGTTCAACGAACCTATCGACTTCGACAAAGAAGACTTTAAAGAAGTTTCTTCATTCGAAGGCACGTTTATCTTCTTGGATATCGACAAAGTAAAAGAAGAGGGCGGCTCAAGTTACGACGATGTAACAGCTCGCGTAGTAACAAAGAAGGACGGAACGTTCGTTGACACAGACTTCCAAGTTCCTGAACGCAAAACGAAAATGTCTAAAGCCTTCAAAAAGGCGCTCAAATGGGGCGATGAGATCAAAGTCAAAGGCCTGTTACGGAACGAAGCTATCGAGGTAGAGGTAGAAGACGAAGAAGAGGACGAGTGGGGTTCAGAGGAAGTAGCCGGATACGGTAAGCCAATCACTACATACAAACGTTCGATGGATATCGTTCATTTCGATCAGGACTACTGGAAAGACGGCGACGATTCTAAAGGTATTCCACCAGGTAAAGGGAAATACAACGAAGAGGACTTCGAGGTTGACCCATTCAACGAAGAAGATGCGCTCGACTTCGATGACGATGACGATGACGACTGGGCATAATTTTATCAATACATATTAAAACAAATAGTATACATACAGTTTAAAATAAATTATAATAAGAATAGGATGATTAGATGTCACGACTAAAGAAGATCAAACCTAACGTACCACAAGCAGACCTTAAGGATTACGTCATTACCCTCTTCGGTGTTCCGAAGTCGGGTAAGACGACACTGGCTCACAACTTGGGCGTTGAAATGTATGGAACAACAGAAAAATCATTATTGATTGGATTCGAAGATGGTTACAAGGCGTTACCTGGAGTAATGGCCGAGTCAATCAAAGACTGGTCAGACTTTAAGGATCTCGTAGATGATCTTATCGAAGACAAAGAGGACAATCGAGATAATTCTCAATTCCAATTCCTGATTCTTGACACAATTGACGAAATGGCTGAAATGGCAGCAAAAGTAGTATTACCACGACTCTCTAAGTTGGATGGCAAGCAATACAAGAACGTTGATGACGTTGGTTTTGGTCGCGGAACATCTGCGGTACGTAAAGAAATCATGCCTGTCATTAAACAGCTTCATAAAGCAGGATACGGGATTTGTGCTATCACTCACGACAAAGAGAAGAAAATGGAGCCTAAAGTCGGTCAGGCATATGATGTTACTACATTATCATTGTCTAAGACGTTATCTGAAGGTATCGAGAACATGTCAGATTTCATCGTCTTCATTAACATCGAAGTTGAGAAAGTGAATGGCAAGAACGAAACGAATCGATACATGTACTTCCGGTCAGATACAACGTTCCGAGCGGGATCACGCTTCAAGAGTGTCCCAGAGAAGGTTGAGTGGGGTGCAAAGAATTTTCTTGATGTCTTCAAAGAAGCAGTAACAGAGACCAATAAAGGATACAAAGGCAGCGTAGTAACTCAATCACCACCTCCGACAGAACAGGGAGACGATGAGTTAAATGAATCGGACACAGTAGAAGAAGTACATACAGAAGAAACAGAAGAAACAAACACAATCGATCCAAAAGAAATCAAAGCGTCTATCAAAGATTTGGACGCAGCAGGGAAAAAAGAGCTAAAATCTTTCCTGGAAGAAGAGTTCGGATCGACAAAGCTTCCAGATATTTCTGAAGTCGAGAAATATTTGGCTATTCAAAACAAGATTGATAGTCTATAATAAGAACAAGAAATACGAACGTGAGTTCTCAGAAAAGAAATTACTTAAAAGATGAATCATTGTACCCATTTATAGCAGAACAATATATGGGTACAATGTCATTAAATGTCGAATAATGTCGTCATAATTTCTTTATAATTTCTAAATTTAGACTAGAAAATTCCAAAGATATATCGTAAGATAGGTAATGTTGACAATTCGAAAATCAATTAACCGATCGAATCGATATATAAAACATGCTAAGGGGCGGACGCGATTGAGTGACAATAAGGGTTTTGAAGATTTAATATTAGCTGACAATGTGAAGAAAAAGTTTTTGGAGAATCTTTTAGAAAAACCTGACAGAGTCGCTGAATTGTACCGACGATCATCGAAAGAAGACGTTGAGACATTATTCCAGAAAGAATGCTCTAGTGGTTGCTATCGACGATTCTTGGATCAAGTCAAAAGCAAATTGTCTGAAGAAGAATTCATAGGATGCTACTCATTACATATGAGTGACGCTCAAGGTGGATTCGGAGGGTTCGGTGTTCATTCATTCCTCACTGTCGCAAAACGACAGCAAGTAAAACAATAAAAACAAAAGGGTTGAGAGGTCTTACAAGTGTTTGGCCTCTTAATTTTAGGTGAAAACAATGAAAAATAACATCTTTAAGGGGGCTTTGGTTGTCGCTGCGCTGACCGGGATTGCATACGGCACACACGAACTACGAGAAAAAGACATCATGATTGAACAATTAGATAAAAAACAAGCGCAGACATCAAAGACTTTAAGAACAGTTTCGGCTTATCGTGAGATTGAGAGACAAGAGTTTGGAGATGTAAGCACTGCTTACGAGCAGAAGGTCAAAGAGTTGAAAGAAAGTAAGCACAAACAGAAGAGCTACAAGAGTGAGGTAAGCGATTTAAAAAAGAAATTAGCATCGTTGAGCAATCAATCGCAAGAACTGAAGAAAAAATTAGACTGAAGAATGAAGATCTGAAACGGTCTGAGTTAAAGAAAGCTAATAAATCTGATCAGACAGAACTTAATAGTACGCCTTTAAAACAAAAGGAGTCAACTAAAAAAGTTGTCAAACAGGTCAGCAGTTCAGCGGTGCAGTATCAAGCGACAGCATATACGTTAGGTGATGCGGGAATGCCTAACAACGGAGGAAAGACAGCGAGTGGTAAGATTGTCCAGCAAGGGCGAACAATTGCCGCAGATACAACGCTTCTCCCACTAGGAACTGTCGTTCAAATTAATTGTCCGGGTTATCCATCTGTGAACGGTACATATACGGTAGAAGATACCGGTGGAGCAATTCAAGGCAACATCTTAGACATTTACTTTAACAACCAGTCAGAAGCGATCCAATTCGGTCGTCAGACGGTTTATGTATCAGTTTTAAATTAAAAAGTACATTAAAAGGAGTGTATCAAAATGAATGACGAGCGACTAATGAAACTCATTGAAAACCACATTCAAACCACAGATCAAAACGACAAGCTGTATATCGAAGAACTATCGAGTCGAGTAGACACGATGGAGAATCGATTCAAGCCAAAGGCCGTAGATGTGTTGCGAACGCTCATGTCGCGCCAGGAACGAGGTTGGTAATATGGCTCTAGTTAAGTGTAAGTGGTGCGAAGAGAAGGTCGAAAAAGAGTCAGCGTTCGTCATTGAGAAGCAAACGAAAGAAAAGTTGAAAAGTGGTAAGCAGAAAGTTTTACGTACTTATCTTCACGATAAGTGCGTGGACGCTTACTTTGACGATAAAGCTTTCAAAGAGCGTGAACAAAAACAACTGGATTCATTACGAGATACGATCATGGAAATTCACGGCATTCGTCCCGAAGATTTCCCGCGTCACTTCTATCAGTTGCTGCAAGACATTCGAAACGGCAACATGATCGGCCGCCAACGAAAGAACTACAAGAGTGGTACGGAGTATCGAATCATCGAGAAAGCATATTTACTAGCGGAGAGTGATATCAAGTGGCAGAAACTTAAAAAATCATTCGATACTACTCTCGGAGAGTTAAAGTACGGTCTAGCAATCGTTCGAGATAAATTGAAAATGGCACGTGACCGGGATCGAGCCGAGAAGCAAGCCCGTAAGATTGCGAAAGCAGGTTTACAGAAGGAAATTGCGCCTGACGCAAACAACTTCAAAAAGAAAGACAAAGAAGACTTAGATATTACCGACTTCTTAGATTGAGGTGAAAGGTTTGGCTAAAGCAAGCGTATCAAAAGAAAACATCGACAAGATCAAATCGAAAGCAGAGATTGAGGAAGGATATCTAGTCTCGACACTGTTCGAGAATCCGAACCACTACGCGACCTTCACGAAAGACGACCTTCACGGAGAGATGTTCTTACATCCTGAATGGCGGTTCTTGTTCGAGTTTGGCCGTAACATGTTCCAGGACGGTATCAGAACGTTCGATGATGTCATCATATTAAAAAAAGTTAAAGAGTATGGTATACAGAGCGAGTTTGACAAGCATGGTGGGTACGAACCGATTAATCAGATTGTCCGTAAGGTCGGTGTCTCTACTGACAACTTCGATGACTACAAGCGTGGTATTCGCTGGAATCACATTATCAAGCAGCTTAAGATGATGTTCGGAGACAAGGTGTTTGTTAAAGAGGGCAAGTATGATCCATACAAGATGAGAGCGGAACAATTAACGCTCTACTGGAAAGACAAGATGAATCTGATTCACATGGCAGCAAGCGAGAATATCTTTGATTCGTCTCCCTTACTGTTAGACGCAGAGAAGTATATCGAAGAGATTGAAAAGCAATCTGAAGGTGTACTTCCGTTCTACAACGCAAAATTAACAAACAAAGCAGTAGCAGGTTGGGTTCGCGGTAACGTATTCATGCATGGTGGATACGGAAATACTGGTAAGTCATCCATCGCAACAGAAGATGTCGTGATGGCCTGTATCGAAGCAGGAGAGAAGATTGTTATCCTAGCGAATGAGGAAGACCGTAAGGCATGGCAAGATAAGCTCTCAATGACGATTAAGACGCACTGCCTTAAAGAACTGAAGTTTGATCGTAAGAAGTTAGTACGAAGTGGATTGACGGAAGAAGACAAGGAAGTTATTCGTCAAATCGTCGCTAAGACAAACGAGCTATTAAATGGCGATGATCGTTTAGTTCAAATCGTATTCCTTCAAAGCTATGTCATCGAAGACGTTAAAACAATGATTCAGCACTATGTCGCACGAGGGTACATCAACTTCTTGATCGATACGCACAAAGTTAGCGATAAGAAGACTGGAGACAATCGTGCCGCACAGTTCGTAGATGATACGAAAGAGTATTACAAGTTAGCTCGTGCCGATGCCGGTGGATATAACCTACGAGTCTTCTTGAACTTCCAGTTAGCCGAACATACCAAAGGTCGTAAATACCTGGACAATGATTGTATCGGTGAAGGTAAGGCAGCAAAAGATGAAGCTGCGGTCGTTATGATGTTCCGCAACGTGTTCGACGACGAGAAAGAGGGCGGAAAGAATGAACTTGAGTGTTGGAAATGGGTTGCACCAGACGAATTCAATGATAAGCCGTTCAAGAAGACATTCAAAATGTCGGCATCAAAACAGTACTTCCTGAAATTCGTATCGAAGAATCGATTTGGATCAACAAATGACGGTGGACAAGAAGTAATCGTTGTCGAGCCATACTTTAACGGAAACACATTTAGAGAAATCGGTTATACATATGTTGCTAAAACTAGCGATTCATATGCCAGAAAGTAAGTTAAATAATCCATAAAGTCGGTAACATTCCAATTGTTACCTTAAAGGTGGCATCAAAAGATGGATTTCAAGGAGATAAAAGCGTACATTTATCAGCATGAATTGATCCCAAAACTGCTCGAAAAGCTGAAATGTGAGGCCATTAAGCCTGAGCAGGGTGGTTCTCTCTATGTAGCGCGACTCCCGGACGAGTATGAGAGTCGAAATAGACGAGCGGTACAGGTAAAGAACGTCAAGGGACTGTATTCAAACATTCGAAATCGTGATGTGAGCGGTGACATATTCAATTTAGTCGCTGCTCTCATTTATGACAAGTGGGATCGAGAGAGTCAATCGGAGTGTAGCGGCAGGAGCGCTCAGTGGATTTTAGAAGAACTGGGGATTGAAGATTCAGGGGAACGAAAACAAAAACTTAAGACAAACAGTTGGTTAAAGGAAATCAAGTCGATTCGATCATCGTTAACGAATGAAAAATTGCCGCTGTCGATCATGAACGAATACATCCATGCGCCGTATCAGAAATGGATTGATGAGGGGATATCAATTCAAACGCAACATAAGTTCGGTGTAGCGATGGACATTGACTCAAAGCGAGTCGTTTTTCCGGTTCATAACAGCGATGGGGATTTGATTGGGGTCAAAGGGAGAATGTTGGACGACTGGATGGACGACGATGCGTACAAGTACCTGTATCTCCATTCATGTAACAAATCGATTGAGCTGTTCAACTTTCATCGAGCATTCGATAGTGCGACAGAGCGAAGCGAGTTGATCGTAGTTGAGGGTGCAAAGTCAACGATGTTGGCTGATTCACTGGGTTATTACAACGTAATGGCCATAGAAGGTGATTCAATTCAACCAGGACAAGTATCGTTGTTGCTAGGTTTACCGTTAGACGTTGAGATCATTCTTGCGCTCGACGCGGACAAAGACGAAGAGTATGTAGCAAAGATGGCTGAAGCGATTGGTATGCGGAAGATTAGCTATCTCATTGACACTGACAATGTGCTTGGAGATAAATCTCATAAAAGAGCACCGTTTGATTTAGGTAAGATGGCTTTCGAAAAACTGCTGCAGACCAAAAAAATCTATCGTAAGCGAGTTCTCGCTTCATAACAAAGGGGAAAATCATCCATGAAAACTCTAGCCAAAATATACGTCGCTTCAGCACTTAAACAAGCTCAAAAAGGTGAAATCAAAGTCACTTTCAAACAGGATGAACTGGATTACTTGTCTGATGAGCAAGTAAATAAGTTAAATAATACATATAAATTATCTGGTGTTGATAATACTAATATGCCCGAGGAATTGATTTCTGAAACATTAAATCAATTAAAAAATGAAATTCAGCAAGAATTATCATCAAGCAATGATGTAGAAGCGGCCTATGCAGGGTTTTATGAGCTAGGAGCTCTTGAGTCAGACGAAACACATCTCTGGAAGAAGGGTGAAGATAAAGAATGGAATTAATTAAACAGATTTTAAAGAAGCGTCGCATTGACGAGACATGGTTCGAGTATGACGAAAGTGATATTCTTGACCCTAAGACGATGCTCAACTTAGACAAAGCATTCAAGCGCATTGATAAAGCGATTAAAAAAGGTGAGAAGATTGCAATTTCAGCAGATATTGATCCCGACGGAGTTACTTCGTCGGTTTCTCTTTATAAGGGACTCTTACACTTCGGAGCAAAAGAAGAGAATGTTCGAATCCTTCGACATTCACGGGGTAAGGGGCATGGTATCAAGTATCAGGCAGAGCAGATTGACGGAGAAGACTTGTTGATTATCTGTGATTCATCTACAAACGATGTCGATACGTGCGAAGAATTGTCCGACTGGATGGACATTATTATCCTTGACCACCACGAAGTTGAAGAAAAGAATCCTCATGTGCTGCTCGTTAACCCTCAGCAACGTGGTTGCGGATATAAAAACAAACATATCAGTGCAGCTACGGTCGTCTATCATTTGATTCAATTGTTTGATGAAGCATACGAGGACTGGTTCGCTGATCAGATTGTCGATTTGACAATGCTAGGTATGATTGCCGATGTTGTAAATATGAAAAAGAAGAGTAATCGCGCTATCGTTAAGAAGGGCTTAGACAACATTCAAAATGTCGGGTTGTCAGAGATGGTTCGTAAGAAGAACGCTTTCTCTCAGTCATTGAAGTCTTCTGATATTGCCTTTAATATTATTCCAGCGATTAACTCAGCCTTACGGTACGACGAAGAAGAAAAGGTTTTTGATTTATTCCTAGAAGAAGATTCTGCGGTGGCTCGGAAGATTTCAAATTCATTGTTCTTACAGGCACGAAAACGCAAAGAAGCGTTGACTAAAGCGTTAGATGATGTCGAACTGTTATCGAGTGAGAACGTAATCGTAGGATTGATGCCTAGCGATAAGGCGAATAATTCATCGCTGAACGGTGTTATTGCTCAAAAACTTGCTTCAGAGCACAAGCGCCCTGCCATCTTAATTAGTGAGAACAATACATGCTACGGCGGATCGTTACGTTCATACAGTGGATTTGACTTACGAGAATACTTAATTGAATCAGGATTATTCATTTTCGTCTCTGGTCACGCACAAGCAGCAGGTATCCGGTTCGAGAAAGAAAACTTGGACAAGATTTTACAATACATCAAAGATAATTGGGTTATTCTTGAGAAGGTTGTTCGTTATGATCTAGAAGTAAATGAACTAACGGCCGAAATGATTGCAGAGATTTCTGCATTGAATAAGGTGACAGGAAACAGCTTTGAATCGATTAAAGTGAAGTTAAATTCTCCGGTACATCAATACGAATTGTTCGGAGCAGATAAGAATCATGGCCGTCTATCGATTGAAGATTTTATCGCGGTTAAGTTCTTCGTTTCCGAGGGTGATGCGATCAACGAGATTAAGCCAGGAGATACGGTAGAAGTCATTGGAGAGCCATCTGTTAACCGGTGGTATCATGGCGGACAAAAGAAAGTTATCGTTGACCATCAAATTCTAATCGATGAGGTGCATAAGATTGAGTTGGGATAAAACATGGATGGAGTTTGCGACAAGGATTGCTGAAGACCATAGTAAATGTGCAAGCAAGCAAGTAGCCTGTGTCATCGTAAAAGACGGCAAACCAATCAGTATCGGGTATAACGGAACGATTTCAGGGACGCTAAACTGTAATGAGTTGTTCGAAAAGCAGTCAGGTGGTCAGTTTAAAGTACGTATGGACGTCATCGAGGATAAGAAATTGTACGAAGAGTTTCTAGATGTTTACATGGAAACACATTTAGACTTAATGGATTTATCGGGGTTCATCTCGAAGTTACATACACGACTAGATAAGCAAGGTTTCGACCAGGCAGAGACATATAAGATTGCTGAATTAAATTCGAAGTTGATCCGACGTACATATCGAGAGAACAATTTAGGTATTTCTCGTCACTTCACAGAAGAATTAAGACGTGAACGTGAACTAGACTTAGCAAAGCGGACGGTTAAGAGTCTATTTGAGATTTGGCTGACGCACCCTGATAAGATGGTTCATCATGAATGGTCAAAGCAAAATGAAGTTCATGCAGAGATCAATGCTTTAGCAAAGCTCGCTGCAAGCGCGGAGAGCGCAAAGGGATCTGTGGCCTACGTTACATTGAGTCCATGTCGCAACTGCGCGTTAGCGTTAATCCAGTCAGGTGTGGAACGTGTAGTGTTTAAAGAGTCGTATTCAAAGAGTTCAAGTGGAGATCTGTTTACGATGTCCGGGACAAAGTTAGAAAAGTTTAAAATTCTTTAAAACAAAAAGTATACAAGTGATAAATGATATGGTATATTATTTACAGGAGCTAGAAATGCTCTGGTAGATAGTGTCCCATATCATTTTTGATTAGGAGGAAGAACGATGAAATCGGTAGATCAGATACTCAGCGAGATCACTGTAAGCAATTTTGATTACGGTGAGGCATTGGATAACTTACTGAGAGAAGCAAAGAAAGATCAAGATTCTTTAGTATCGCAACTTAGTAAGATAGATCGACTGCAAGAAGACGTATTACATATTATCGAATTGGATAATTTAAACGCATCAAAAATTATGCAGCAAGCATCCAATTTAAAGAAGATTCGCAACAAGCGCCGTGACATCAAGAAACGAATCGAAGAATATGATTCAATTAAAAATCACCTAAACAACATCAAGAAAGATGCCACAAACGCAACAGATAAATTCAAACGTACTAAGATTCGTTTGGGTCAGAGTAGATATGTCTTACGAGAGTTTACAAGTTACAAGGCACAAAATGAAGAAGAGATTATCTCTAGACATGAGGTGAAAGCATGAATGTCGTAAACTTCAATACATACAAACAAGAGAGAATTAAGAAGCAAGAGGGTCGGGCTAAAGCAGATCTAGCCATATTGAAGTTATTAAATGATGTTTTGGGTCAACTTAATAAAACAAATAATAAATAATGGAGGTTAATATATGATGAAAAAACTATTTATTGCTGGATCTTTATCTACTGCAATCTTTTTAGGAGCTTGTGGTTCTGATTCAGAAGAATCAACAACGTCAAAAAGTGATATTGAGTTTTACGTAGATCAATCAACAAACTGTCAGTATATCATTTACGATGGATACAACAGTGGAGCTATGGTTCCACGAATGAACGCTGATGGAACTCAGATGTGTAGCGAATAAATAGTCAATTTTATCAGATTGGGAAACTTAAAAAATGCCGAGGGGGTCGGTAAAAATGAGAAGTCTAGAAGTGGTGAAAAATCAAAGAGATGCGCTTATGGAAACTCTTAGAGAGTTTGAGACCGTAAAAGACATTCGAGGATACGACAATAAAGCAAAATGGAAAGAACAGATTACTGAAACCGAAAAAGCAGAACGTACTTACGTTATGTCGTGCATCTACGGCTTAAGAAATCAGATTAACGCTCTCACGTTTGTCTTGAATGAAGACATTGATCTTTATGATTTCACAGAGGTTCGCGGAAAGAATCGTGAACTTGGCATTACAAAAGACGGTGTCCTCAAACCTTAATGTGGTCGAACGGCCGATGGTCAATTTGATAAGGAGAGATAATGAGATGAAGAGATTATCAGAACTAAGCGACAACATGTTTTTATTTAGTCACAGAACAGATGAGCTTGTGATTGCTAGTAGTGTTCGAGAGTACATCGAGTGTGGGGAAGAGAACCTTGGTGAGTATCATACGATTAAGTTCCTGGACGGTGGAGCAATTTCACTTGTTGATCCTGTAGATATTCAAAACTAATAATAATCAATTTTAGGAGGAGTTTGAATGAATATGCATTGGGACTGTCCTACTTGCGGGGTAAAAGTAAAATTTGAAAAACAAATGGGTGATGTCTTTGATTTAGGCGGGTCATCAGATTTTGATCCGCAGTTAGGGTTGTGGCTTCACGCAATTGAATGTGATAAATGTGAATCCTCGTGGAATGTCAGTATTTCGAAAGTTCATATTAGGAACGAAAGCTGTGAAGATAATGTTTGATGGTGTTACTGATGAATATTGCAAAGCTTGCGGAGAGCAGTTGAAGTCGAGCAATACTTCTCCTGACTCTCAATATAATGAGATGTGTCAAACGTGTCATACGGACATGTACGAGTCTTAAAAAACAATTTAAACAGAGGAGACAAAACGATGAAAGCATTTTTAGTAACTAATGAGCGTATGAGTAAATATAACACCGGGAAAAGAACGCAGCGCGTATTTGCCGAAAATGAACAAAGCGCAAAAGATTACGTAGGAGAAACATCTATTAATAAAATTGTGAATGTTGAAGAAATCTCATTAAAAGACGTCCGATTAAGTGATCTGTCAGTGGCAGAACTCTTTAAATTGTTAGGAAAAGATTAATGAATTACGAAAATAACCGATAAAAGTCTAATTTTAGCTGATTGAAAAATTTAAAAAAGACCGAAGGGATTGGTAGAAATGAGCGTAGAGAAATACCGGAAAAAACCTGTGGTGATTGAAGCTGTTAAATTAGAGGACGAGTATAAGTCGATTGTAGAATCCATCGAGTTTGTTTATTCGATTGGTATGGAGACTAGCGAATGGGGAATGAATAGCACTGTAAGGAGCGTCAAAGAAGATGGTGGCTTCTCAATTGAAACGCTCGAAGGAAATATGTTTGCTAAATTCGGCGACTACATTATTAAGGGAGTCCAAGGAGAATTCTATCCGTGTAAGCCCGATATCTTTGAAGCGACATATGAAAAAGCTGCAGAATAACAATCAATTCGAAGATGATACAATTAAGAAAAATTTAAAAGAGGTTGATCAAATGAAAATGAGAGCGAAATGTATTCGATCCTTCGTAGAAAACAACAAAGAGATAACAACTGTTGGCCTTGTCTACAATGTTAACCATGGGTTAAGTGGATACTATTTGTTGGACGACTACGGAGACATCCTTTATCTCGACATGAAATATTTTGAATGGGTATAAAACTTTGATTTTAGAGGGGAAATCGATTAAAAAAAGTGCCATCCCTTGGTAAAAATAAAAGGAGGAAAATGAGATGAAGAAAATTAAAGTAGGTAAAAAAGCCGTGTTGTTTAAAACTAATCAAACAGAGAAAGAATTCTCATACAATGAAGATATGCCTAAAACTGGAGAGATTCTAAAAGTCGTATCGATTAATGGAGATCAGGTGATTGCATATTCAACTTCAGATAAATACATGATTCAGTGGCAATTTAGCATCGAAGATCTTAAGCGAGTTAAAAAAGAAACGAAAGGCACTAAGATCGAGGATAACAAATCAGAGGAAATTAACGAAACTGAAAATAGTGATATCTTTGAAATTGGTGATATTGTTCAAATCACTGGAAACAGGGAAGGAAGTATTAACTCTATTGGAGATGTTGGAGTGGTTAGCGAATTAGATGAGTTTAATAAACCTGCAGTCCGAGTCCATGTCCCAGGGAAAGACAATGAGGCTAACTGGTCTAATGTTGAAGACGTTGAGGCATTAGGATTAGTAGGCAGCATCAAATAAAAAGTCGGTTTTAGTTTGTTACAAATTAAATAATACATATAAAAGGAGATAATAAAAATGAAAAAACTAATCACGGTAGGCAAAGTATTATTGCAAGGGTTTGTATTGGCGGCAATCTTAACACACTCTAAGGGCGGTTTCGTTAGTATCGATAGTCTTTGGATTTTAATCTTAGTTGGACTGTTTACCCTTAATCAAGTTCTTTGGGTTAAAGGAGATTCTAGTCTCGCAACAATTAAAATCACAACAGAAATTAACAAATCAAAAGAATAAAAATCTACTTGATTATTTTAAAAACAAAATAGTACATATGAAGAGGTGCTGAAATGAATCTTTTCGAAGCTCTTGAAAGACGAGACGAACTGAAAAAGGATATTGAAGAAATTAGCCGGTGGCATTTCAAGCAGGTATTTGAATCAACAGATTCACCAAAAAACAAAGAACTTTGGAGTGTAATCGCAGATTTTATTAATGGATTAGATGTCGAATATCGCGCTCTAGAAAAAAAGATTAAGGAAAGCACTGAAAATATTGTAATTACTGAGTAAAAAATAAATACATAGGAGTGAATATGATGAGCTACCCAGATTTTTATGATGATACTGATTTCTACACAGAGGCCAGTGAGTTTGATCGGCAAGTAGACGAGTTTAAAGAATCTCTGATGAAGGGCGTCAAAGCAGAATTTCTTGAAGAAATGGAGAATTTACGCAAGGAAAACGCGGAGCTGCAAGAGGTTAAGAGTAATCTCAAATCAATCAAGGAGAACTATGAACGTAAAGAGCGAGACTTAAATGTCAAAAAGCAAAATTTAGAGAACCAGGTACGACGAGAGCATCTTTCTAAATTGATGGATAGTATCAAAGTTATGGCATATACTGTCGGACACAGTAATAAAAAATTACTAGAGAAATGTAATAAATGTAACAACGATCGTCGTATTTATTACAAAACTCCTTTAGGGAACGATGCTTCCGAGAGATGCGATTGCGATAAGTCGGTTTCTCAATATGGGCCAGTTAAAATTCCATTGGTGACAATGAATTTAAAATCCAACAATGAAATCCGAGTCTGGTATCAAGTTAAATACGAAGACACACGAGATGAATATCTCAATTATTACGAAGACTCAATCAATGGAGATAAAATGATTCGATCACTAGATGAATTTAATATCGAAGATCGTCTTTATGGAAAACTCTTCGAAACAGAAGAGTTATGCCAAAAAGCATGTGACTTAGTTAATCAAAGAAATCTAAAGACGAAAGTAAGTAGACAAGAAGTTGTTTTTGAAGATGAAGAAGAGGAATAAAAATCTGTTTTTATAGGATTTTACTAATTAAAAAATACATATAGGATGGGGATATTTAAAACATGAAAAAGTACGATTCGATCTTACGCTACGGTAAACGCGAAACACATGCAGTATTAGAAGGAAATCCAACAATTATGATTCAAGAAAAGATTGATGGCGCAAATGCCAGCTTCGAACTTGTTGATGGTGAGGTATTCGCATTCTCTCGTAACATGCAGCTCAGTGAATCAGAAGGGCTTCGAGGATTCTATCAGTGGACTCAAGCTAACATCGATCCAACAAAGCTCCAGGAAGGAAAGGTTTATTTCGGTGAATGGACAGCACCTCATAAGCTGAATTATGGGGAGCATCATCATAAATTCTTCTTGTTCGATGTATTTGATCTTCAGACTGAGAAGTACGCAGATTTTGATACGGTTTCGGAAGTAGCAAAGCTATTAGGACTACAGACAGCACCATTATTCTATCGCGGAGAGTTTCAATCAGTTGAACATATTCAGTCGTTTGTTGGTCAAAGCAAGCTAGGAGAAGTTGGAGAGGGTGTAGTAGTTAAGAATCCAGTATACGTTGATCGTCATGGTGGAAACGTGTATCTGAAGTTTGTATCTGACTACTTTAAAGAAGCTCATTTCTCGAAGCAAGATAAACCAAAGAACAGCGGAGATTCACTCCAGGACTTCATTAACGCAACTCTCACAGAGAGTCGAGTATCTAAGCTTATCGGGAAACTCGTTGACGAAGGTAAGATTTCTGAAGACTACGCTATCGAAGACATGGGAACGATTTTAAAAAGTCTTGGTAATTCAGTATTCGAAGACATCATGAAAGAAGAGCAAGATCAGTTATTTAAGACGCTCCGCAAGAAATTGAGTCGCAATGTACCGGTCGTAGTTAAGAAAGTCTTAGTAGCGGAAGGTCGAGCATAAACCATATAAGGGGATGACTAAATGCCAAAGCTAGTCGTATCACTCAAGAATGGTAAACAGTTAGAGTCAAAAGATTGTCCTTTCGTACAAGCTGTCATGTGGCGAACCAAGCTGCAGAACGGTGAAACAATTATGCTACCGACAAAGAATGGCCTAATGAGGGTTAATGGGAAGTCGGTAGCATTTCCCTCTATTGAGGAATACATACTGCTAGATACTAGTCAGGCTGCGTCATGCATGATGCTGGAGCCATACATGCACTTCAAGAACGAGCTAGGCGAGACTTATCAATATAGCAGCTTATCAGGAGATTTTGAGAAAGCTGAGAGTCACGGAAGACAAGTGGTTTGGAAGGTAGATGCGCTACCGGATAGTACTTGGATGCGAGTAGGAAGAGATACAATCATTAATACATATAGCGTGGTTTAAACAGAGGGGGCGAAGTATGAAAAGATATAAAACAGAAGAGATCACTGTAAAAAAAGAAACCTTATACAAAGTTTTATGTGATGAATGTAAGAAAGACATCAGCGAGTCCGAAGATAATCTTTACTTTGAGGTTCAAACAGGACATTCTCTCTGGGGAAATGATAGCTATGAAAGTAATAAAGAAAAAGATTACTGTTCTAAAGAGTGTTTAAGGATTGGTTTTGAGAAATATGCATTAGATGCCTATAAGACTGATCGATTCGAAATTGAATGTGTACGCAAGTAATAAAACTAAGATTTAGCGGAGAGGAGAAATTTGTATCTACGAGAAAACAGCAGTAATTGATGGACATGAAATTCAATTTAAAACGATTTTTTTTAATAAATACATGGCTTTATTTTTAAGTCACTATTACGGAGATCCTAAAGACATTGTGGACACAGTACACCTGCATGTCAGAAAGATAGGCCTTAGAATTTCGTATGCTCACGATGGATGGATCAATAGTAAAAATAAGAAGAGCATCAAATTCCAAATTGAACTAAAAAAAGATAAGATCGAGATGTTTCTATCTAAGTTCGCAGTTGTGCTAGAGATCAACTAAAAGATTGGTTTTAGTGGGAAATGAATAATAAAAAATACCGAAGGGAACGTGATTTTTAAATGTACATCAAAGACAATCAAGAGAAAATTTCTGGTTTAACGGCGATTGACCATATGGTAAAAGGCAAGCTCACATATTCTCCAGCAGGAGTCATGAGACGGATCAATGATAACAAACTAGAGCTTAGTTATGACGGGATTCTCTGGGAAGAATCGCGAATGTTATTGGCAGAATATCTGAGTCCAAACAATGAATGGTATGCAGAGCCGGTATTTGATGTTCGAGAAGAATTACTTAAACGTCCAGGAAAATGGGTGGCAAAGTATTACAGCGAAGACATGGATCGATGGGAATATATTGGATTTGATACGAAGGAAATGTCTATAGTTGCAGAAACTGATATTAACGCCGAAGTGTCTTTTATCAAAAGCGCATGGTTGCTAAACAAACACGATTTAAATAAAGCAGTTCCTCTTGATCAAAGTGAAGAGCTAGCATTGAATTTGAAATAAATAAAATAAAACATAAAATTTATTGGAGGTAATACATATGAGAACATTTATCTTATTAACAGTGAGCACGTTATCCGGGCTCTATCAAACATTTGTATTCATGAAAGCATTTAATTGGTTTGTATCCCCAACGTTTGATGTGCCTACTCTCGGTTATGGTTTAACAATGGCATTAACACTCACTTTATCTCTTGTATCTGGAATGAATCGAACATTAGTAGATCATCATTATGAGAACAATAGAATGAATAAAAACGACTTGTTTGAATCTGGGTTAAGCATCATTATTGGTCGAGTTGTTTTGGTGTCAATCGTCTTTGTCATTCTTTTAATTCTAAAGGCAACAATTTAACAAACAGGGAGGTATATTCATGAACCGAGAACTAAAACATTGCAGTGTCTATAAGCACTATAAGGGTGGATTGTATTATGTAATGGGAGAAGCACAAAGCACAGATGATTTGTCAGAACTGGTGGTATATCACGCATTAGATGAAGACACGGAAACTTGGGTTCGACGGAAAGAAGAATTTTTGTCAGAGGTAGATGAATATGTTGTCAATCCTACGGGGCAGAAGTATCGATTTGAACTATTAGAGGGGGAGAATAATTATGAAACAAACTAAGATCATCTCAGGATTCCCTGGTGTTGGGAAGAGTACTCTATTTAAACAACAAGAAGACATTCTAATCTCTGACTCAGATAGCAGCATGTTCTCTTGGATTGAGCCAGGTGTACGTCACCCGGACTTTCCTGGGAATTACATCAACCATATTAAGAGTCTAATCGGGAAGTTGGATTTTGTATTTGTCTCTTCCCATGATGTAGTTCGGGAAGCGCTAAACAGAGAGGGGCTTGATTATACTATTGTTTATCCTTCAAAGAAAATTAAAGAAGAATATATTCAGAGATATATTGATCGAGGGAACAACGAAGAATTCGTAAAATTATTGGAATCGAACTATGAATCATTTATTAATGAAATTGAAAGAGAAATAAAACCCAAGTTAATCTCTTTAAAGAAAGGCCAGTATCTTTCTGACGTCTTGGATAAGGTATAAAAAGCAGAATTTACAGGGTAAATAGGAAAAAATAATCCCCTTCCCTTGAGACTTTTTTATTTAGGAGCGGCCATTGCGGTCGCTCTTTATTGTGCTTCCTGGATATCTAATATCTGAGTAGATAGAATATAGATAGTGTCTTTCGTAGTCTTCACTTTGCAGCTAGATGGGCTATTTTCTATAACCACGCCAATTACATCATTTACTGTATCTCTATCTCGATAGATGATTGAGACGTAAAGACTTTGCTCGTAAGCCGTATTCAGTCTCCATTCCACCTGTTTTAAAGGCATTGAATCTACGAGGCCATATTTAAGCTGTTGATTATACTGATCCTCAATGAACATTTTGTATTGCCTTGGTATATTTTCATTATTCATGACCTGCTCGAAGTGTTTTCGTCTCATAAATAGCTCCTCACATTGACCTCTTTAGCAAATAACTGTAAGAATTTGTATTAAATATTTGAGACAATGAAATAAATAATACAAAAATAGAGGTGTTCTTATGAAAAAAGTGTTAATTGGATTGATTACTATTCTTATTGTTCTTGGTGGAGCTGGATATGTCAAAGGGTATGTTCCGAACACTCCGGCATACAAGGAAAGAATTGCTCACGAGGAATTAATGGCCGGACTTAATAAGCTGGATGAGATGTCTGAAAAGATCAATGGGAAGTATGTCTCAGAATATATGACGAGAGACAAGGCCGTTGCTATGCAGGACGAGTGGGTTAAGGTTTGTCTGGATTTGAAAGAAAACAGTTCTGGCGACGAAGAAAGCAAAGCGGTAGACTCTATTTGCTCATCTTTAGTCGGCAATATCATGACGATTGAGTCATTCTCTAGCAATAATGGATCTGAAGATATTGGAGCCAATCAATTAGTGGTGATTAAAGAGATGGCCAAGGGTGTCGATTCAGATGCAAAAAACTTTATGAGAGTCAGTAATGACGAAGACGCTGTTAAGTTCGTAGAGAAGAAGTTTTCAATGTACTCGGACAGATTCTAATTAGACAGGGAAACCTGTCTTTTATATTCTTTTAAAACAAATAGTATTTATTGTTTACATATGTTTTGAAGGGTGGTATATTAAGTACAAGAGATACAAAGCAACGCAAAATACGTCATTAAATTAAATAATACGAGGTGAATAAAATGGGTGTGAGACGAAATGGAGAGCCGTACACAATGGAAGAAATGATTTTGTTATCGAAGATTGCAAAGCATGAGCGGTCTCCGTACGGAATGATTTCTGATTTTGCTTATCAGTATGAACGATCACAAAAAGCAGTCAAACAACAAGTGAATTACCTACGGAAGATGAAGCAGTACCAGTTTTACCTTGACGCACATGAAAAACAAATGGCCGTATAAGGAGGAAATAATGATGAGAAAGAACATGTTTGAGAAGATTGAAGTAACATGGGATACGAGCAATGAGATGGATAAATTTACTGAAGCGGAGAAACTGATAATACGAGCGCTGAACCTTTATAAGCGCGGAACGCTGCAACGACAGATAGAGACAATTGATGTCGCAAAAAGGTTAAAGCGAAGCTATAAGTCAATCTACAACGAAAGCATCGGGAGCGGTGGGAATCGTCCTGATCGCAATAGGTACGGAGTTAGTTGGGCATTAGTGAATGAAGGAAAAGAATACAGTGCAGAAGAACTGATTTTGATGTCTAAGATTGCAGTACATAAGCGAGCTCCGCAAGGAAGCGTGACAGACTTGGCAATGCAATACGGTAGAACACCTTGGGCTATGACGTTTAAGATCAGTCAGTTGCGAAAAAGTGGTGAATGGAAGAATTGGTTAGAAGTAGAAAGAAAACAATTTGTTCGGGGGTGAAGGAATGTTTTTCACAGTAACGGGATTAATGATTTTCATTGTGGTGACAGTAGCATGTTGGAAAGATGTTGAAACGGACTAAAATATAGATTTGAAGGGATGATCGAGATGAGTAAAGTAACGCTTTATACATGCAAAAATGGATATCAGTTATTTAAGGCGGGGAAAGACTTTGCGGCGAGTACAGAAATGCAGAGCGAGTTTGATTATGTAGTCAAAGCTCCTCGTGAGAACCTTTTAAAGATTGATCTTGAAGACGGAATTGATTGTTATGATGTGATTAATCTAAATAGTGTAACAGTAACTTCACGCGGACTTGTTGAAAGCAATTAAAATTCTACTTTTAAATAAAATAATACATTGGATGTGATTAAATGAATCGTGATGATCAATATCGTTACACTCTCACAAAAGAGACGCTTACAGTCGCTTTAGCAATTATGGTAGATAGAAGCATAATCGCAATCAGTGACTTGGATCGAGTGGCTGATGATATCGGAGCGATTCATGGGTTGCTGTCTGAGATATTTATGTCTACGAAAGTACTAAAATGAACATTTTAGCGGAAATAGGAGTTTGAGAAATACCGAAGGGGTGGGGCTTTTTGAAAAAAGAGAAAACGTATGAAATGAAGAATATCGAGTCGGTGGTCTTCAAAAACGAAGATGGAGAAGTTTTATTCAAAATGGAAAATCCTAAGTTTGCAAGCTGCGAAAATGCTAAGGAATTAGAGCATGATGATGATTAAAACGATAGAGGCCGACATCACTAAGACAGACAGAAACATTATAGTTCAACAGGTGAATTGTAAAGGCGTGATGGGAGCGGGTTTAGCACTTCAATTGACCTGGAGATTTAAGCATCTAAAGAAAGAGTATCAGAGTTATCGAAACAGGATGCTAGAGGGATCTTTGGCTGAAAAGGACTTACTAGGATTGGTTAATCCAGTGAAGGTCGGCAATCACAAGTACGTCGTAAACATCTTTGGTCAAGTAGATATACGCAGAGGTCAAAGTGATAACCGAGTTTTCACTGATACCGCAGCACTGATGAATGGAATACAAATAGTTAAGAAGGTTGCTACTGAACGAGGTTACAGCGTGGCAATCCCTACATACATCGGCTGCGGGTTGGCCGGGGGAGATTGGAAAGAGATTAAGCCACTGATTGAAGCAGTGTTTGAAGGATCAGACGTTGATGTCTGTTTCTATCATTATAGAAAATGAAAGGATGAGAAAAATGAAGATCGTTAAGAAATCTAATTTTGATCTCGATGTTTATTTAGAAACAGTTGTCGCTGAAAATGTCAATGAACATTACGGAAAAGAGCTTGTTAAGGCGTGGCAAAATGAGCATTGGAACGGGAACTGCCAGGACTATTTAGAGTTAGTAGAAGACGATTATGTTCCATACGACGGATACAAAGAGATGTACGGCTGATGGAATTAAATCTCACTAAAGATATGGATGCAGCGTTGGATCGAATGCTCAAGTTTTATGATGAAGAAGGAATTGAATATTCATTTGGAGAGCCGGGAACCGGCAGATTGTTAGTTACAGACGGTGATGAGATTTTAGGAGAACTAAAGCCAGTTGATGTAGAAGAATACTTAGGACATAAGGGGAGTGCCGTTGATGGCTAAGATTGAGTTTATTGGGAGTCTACCTACTCCTAAAAAGGAGAACTTACTCAGACAAGGAGACTTTGTGTTCTGTGAAGCTAAACCAGGTGCACTAGACTTCTGGGGAATCGTCAACCAGGGTGTCGGAATCATTAGTATTAATGGTGGCAGCGATAAAAATATCAGTGGAACAGATCTATATTTAGGCGAAGAATACTCTCACTGGAGAGTCGTAAAGCGAGTACCTTGTGGAAAAATGAAAGTAACTCTTGAGGAAATCGAATAAAAAGTAACTTTTAGGAGGAATACATATGGAAGAGCAGAGTAAGAAGGTATTGGAGTTTCTAAAAGAGGTTGAAGAAGTTAGTAAGAAGCATGGTTTATCTCTAGGCCATGAGGATTATCATGGAGCATTTACTGTTGAAGAATATAGTGAATATAATACCCAATGGTTACAACAAGCTTTTGATCATACTGATTACGAATAAAAAAGTAATTTTAGGAGGATGAAGAAGATGAGAGTACCAAAATTTCGCGCATGGGAACGAGCTCTTAAAGAGATGATTCCAGTTCATAATATTAACTTTGAAACAAAAATCATCAACGCAAGAGGTGCGTGGCGAACATTTGATGAGATTGATCTTGTAGAGTACACGGGAGTTAAAGATATGAAAGGTGTGGAAATTTGTGAAGGAGACATTCTCTATTGCCCTGAATACAAAGATCGTATCAATAACCGGATCGTCAAATTCGAGCATGGGCAGTTCATTGGTGTGCTGAATAACGGTTATAGCAAGCCTGTAAACCAATTAACATGGGACATGGAAGTTATCGGAAATATTTATGAGAATCCAAATTTGTTTGATCAAAACTAAAAGATAAATTTTATCACTAAAGGAGAGACGATTAGATGGTTAAGAAGTTGAAAGAATTGAACGAAAGTGAAAAAACTGTTTACAACTATATCCTCAAAAGCGTTAACGATGATGGTAGTAACCTAGTAACCGTTCTGACGGAAATTGAAGAGTTCTATTCTGCGATTGACGAAAAAGTTTTAGACGCATTTGAAGTTGTCTCAGAGATTGAAATGGTGAACATTATCAACCTAGTATCGTCTAAAATTTTAAAGAAACACGCTTCAAATAAATAATAATCTAAAATATAAATTTTATTACTAAGGAGAGCGATTGGTAATGGATAAAGTAATTGAGTTTTTAAGAGAAGAACTAAAGAAAAACAAAGAAAGTGAAAATGCACTTGATTTTGTTTATGCCATTAAAATATTAGAAAATCAAAAAATGATTGATGAAATTAAATCTAAAATATAACTTTTATCACTAGGAGATGAAAATATGGGTGTCGAGAAGAGATTTGATTACGACAGTGATTCAATTTTGATTAAAGAAGATTCTTATAAAATCTTAGGAATGAGAAAGATTCAAGATGCAATCGAATCATTTGAAAATGGTAAGAAAGAAGCCAATGTAATGTTTGGTCTTAACGAACTAATCAATATTAGACGACTTCTAATATTGGACACAATCCAAATGGATTTGTTGCGAGATGGAATTATTGAGAGAGCAGATATTTATAAGGTGAATAAAGAGACAAAATTATGATTTTATGAAGGAGATGTTATAGTTTGAGAGAAAAATATATCTTAGCTAGACATGGTGAAGAAATGGTGGGTACTAAATTTCAAAAGTATTTTGTATCTAACGGTGACAGTCATATTCTTACAACCTACACTGATTGGGATTCGGTAAAGGTGTTTGGTAGTTTAGATGAGGCATTAGAAAAAGTGAAAAATTTGATACAAAAATATGATGAATATGGATGGTATGCACTAGATTATGAACGATGGAATGACAAATATTAAAGTGAACACTATTTTATGAGGTGAATGTAATGAGATTATTGGATTTGCTTTTAGAGATTGACCCTAGTTTTTCTGACACGCTTAATGACGAAAGATATCCTTACTCTAAAAATATCATACGAAAACGCATTGAATCAAATTTAGACCAAAAACAATTTGCTCAAAAGTTGAATGTTAATTTTGAAACTTTCCTAAATTTAGAATCATGCAATTTAGATATTGAGATTGAATTGTATCGTGAAGTGTCTGACAAGGCGGATAAAATAACAATTTGATCGGAGATGATCAGCATGGATTTGCTTAGTGGGATATTAGAATCAATAAACAATGAATGGACTAATCAAAAAATAAGTTACTCTGGTGACTGCAACAATGCTCTAACAACTGTTTTCTTAAAAAAATCGCTTGCTGAAGACATCAAATCTAACGGCTGCGATATTCCTAAAGAATTTGATCCTAATAGTTTTAATAATATTGAAGACGGAACATATTTTGAAATTAATGTCGAAGTCAGAGATCAGAAGGAGCTTATAGAGTATCACTATGAATAAACATGAGAAGTGGGAGTCGCTACAGTGCGATGATGATGAGGGTTTATGTTGGTCTTGTGGGTGTCCAGTTTACAGCGATGATTCCTACTCTAATGAAACCTGCGAATGCGAAGAATAAAAGAACACATTTATGAGGAGATGCAACATGAAATACACAAGTGATTTTATTAAAAAGAGAATTAATCATGTTCAAGAGCATATTCAAAAACTTAAGTACAACAATAGCAAGAGATCTTCTGAGATTAAAAACTTTCACGGAGGATGGAACTTGGGATACTGGGAAGGTAAGTTATCTATTTATGAAGATTTGCTTGAAGAAATTGAAGGGGAAAAATTTTAAATCGAGTAAAATAATCATTTGACGGGAGAACGAAATGACTTCATTTATCAAGCGGCAGACTTATTATAAGCAGTATGTTAAAAAAGACGGATCATTGACTTCTAAGAAAAAGATATATGAATCGATGTTTGTTAAGCAGATTACTATGAAGGGCAATCGCTTTTACATCGTTACTAGCAAGTCGGAAGATTATCAAACAGGTGAAACCGTGTATACGCTAGAGAGGCACAAAAAAAGTAAGACAAGTATTTATCCTGATAACTATGTTCGATACCAACGCAAAGATGGATCATATACAAAAGCGAAACCGTTTAAAGATTATCTTCAGCTAGGAAAAGTTCATAAGAGATTTGGGATGATCCCTTATATTGTTACGATGAAGTCAGAGCTTGGTTATCGGTCAAATCTCTATACACTAGAGCGTTACTAAAAAGGAGGAATACATATGTCATTGCAAAAACTGATGTCGTTACGAGAGAAATTAAATACGCGAACATTAAGTGGAACTCAAAATCTACTGGTTCAGGTTGAAGAATCACTAGAGTTTGCGGAAGACAAGATTGTAGAACTTGATAATTTTGTAGATTACCTAGTTGACCGATTCAACGGTGATCGAGAGGAATTGATGAATCAATTTAAAGTAGATTGTGAGGATAATTATTAATGACCAATTCACCTTTCTGGGAGATCATTTTGTTATTAGCAGGAATTGCAGCATTCGTTGCTATTTCGTTGATTTTGATTTTTTCGATCATGTTGTTATATGATCTTCTTTTTAAAGTTTTTCCCAAGATGGGAACATGGAGTCTATATGAAGTGAAACAAGTAGATAGAACAAAAGGATACGACAAGATCACGTATACTCCTGTAATAATCGACGAAGACAGTTTAGTACCTGTATCATGCGAAGAAAGCGTTGGAGAAAAACTGTTCAATCTTATTGAGTTAAATAAAAATGATAAAAAAATATTTATCAAAGCAACGATTAACCGGGAAAGTCTTAGCATCCAAGGAGTTAAAGGTTATTTAATTAAATAATATAAAACTTTCATTTTAGAGGAGAGATGACGATGATCGCACGAATCAGTTTTTCAACTAGCAAAAACTATTTACATAAGAATGATTTCGAACGTCTGTGCAATTTTTTCGGAGAAACAATCGAACACGAATATCTCAAGAAAGATATTGAAAATAAGCAGGGGTATTCCGAAAAGCCTTGGAAGGAGACATTCAATCCAGATCTATCTGAAAAAGAATCTGACTACACACTGGTTCAAAAATCCGATTTCATTAAGCTCTATGATAGTGGTGACTATCTTGCAGACGTCTCGTTGCTTATGAAGGAATTCCCTAATGTGCAATTCTCAATGAAAGGCATTCCTAAATCTGTTTCTAACTCAGAGTTAGATGTCATGAACATGATGCAAGAAATGGCTGAAAAAATTGAGGAAGCAACGAGTCGATTTGACAAGCAGGTTGAATTTAATCAGCGCTGCGAGGTTCATGTTCCAAACTTAGGGTTGCTAAATGTAAATAACCTAGCTTACGCGACAGATTACTGTACTGAATCACTTCAAGAACGACTGCAAGAAGGGTATCGTATTTTGGCTGTATGTCCGCAACCGGATCAAAGACGACCTGATTATATTTTAGGTCGAACGGTAGGAGATATTGAGTCGGTAGTTAGAGTGAACCATTTCTATGGAGATGGCACAGAGAAGGGTCGATCAGTTTAAACAAAGGGAGAGATATGGATGAAGAAACCACAAGAAAACTTTATTACATATTATCGGACAGAAGGTAAGTATAATCTATTGGACTCTAGCGAAGTGTCTGCTCAGTATATTATCAAAGGTATTGATCGAGAGATTGCAAAAGAAAAAGGATTTCGATTAAGCTATTCAATTGATATTGACAAAGACTATGACTACAACCCAAAACAGGAAAACATTTTAGACTTAGCTCTATGGATTAAAGATGTTTTTGATGGTTATTGGATTCATTCTGGGAAACAGGAGATTCAAAATCTTGTTGATTACCTGGAGAGCATTGAGGAAGAACAGGAGTTGCTGCGAGCTCAATACGATATCGAATATGCTAAGTATAAAGTTCATGAGTGGACTGATCGATTGTCGAAGTCAGAATCTAATCTGATGGCATTGAGCAAATAAATGATTAGTTTTAAAGAGAAAAGAGCTCTCATTCAGAGGGCTCTTCTTGTGTTCTGTTATAAAATTCTTCGTATTCAGCGCACAGCTCGCCAAGTTTTTGACTATATGGAGACAACTTCACTAACAACCTACTTCCAGTACCGCTGTTTCCTGTAACGATGTTTATCGCTTGAACGTTAATTAGTTTCCTCAAGCTTGAATCAAAAGAAAGCAATCCTTCTTCATGTTGACTAGCTGGAACACCATATTTATCAGCAATTCTATAATAGGTGTTATGCGAATCTGGTTGAAAATCTTGATATTCAAAAATATACTTAAACAAACGTTCAAAGCTCATAAGGTCAAAATCATTTACAGATGACAATATTTCTAACATTACTGCAGATTCAGATTTAGACAATAATCCGGGATCGCCAATAACTCGTCCACTATATATTGCCAACATAGCTTTTGCTCTCTTGGAGAATGACTTTTCCGCTGCGTCACTGGCATAGCTCAAATACAACTTAACACCGTCATGGTCGTCAAGAGCATCAGCCAAAGAATCGATGCGGTCTGGCTCCATTAACCCATGTCGATAAATCTCTTCTAACAGAACTTGGATATATTGGACACCGTGTTCTTCTTGGAATTTTTTTAGAGCTTCAAAATAACCTTTAAACAAAGGCATGTGTTCGGTAATATGTTCTAACGATAACGCACCAGAAGGATTACTAGAACGTATCGTTCTAAGAATGGCGCGAGCAGTTATTTGACTACGGATATCAGGTGTGTGTTCTTCGCGATCTATGGTCATTAAATCAATCCCTTCACTTTTATAAATCAAATAGTACATATTTTACTTGTGTATGTCAAATGGGTGTGCGATAATCAATTCAGGGAAAGAATTACATATCCCAATTGTAAACGATTAATAGCTAAAACAATACTTTCACGTTGCATGTCATTTCGGTACGGTGAACAACGACCATAAGGAGGAGCCATGACTGACTTTGAAGAATTAGGTATTTGGATGCAAAGAAACGAAGATAATCTATTCCATTCGAACATCGACTACGATCAACTCGATAAAGGGATCACGTTGTTTGACTTGAGTGAATTTGAGAAGGCCTACAAAAAGTCACAGACGAAACTTCTCTTCGGGAAGACGATTTTGTTGGGAGCAGACTTATATGAGGTCGATGCCGTCGAAAGTCAGACCATGATTGAAGAAATCAAAGAGGAATTAAACAAGCGAATCGAAAAGCACAATCAAGCGATCAATAAGATAGATTTCTCTGAACCATGGGTTTTTTATGTGTACTTTGTTCACGAAGGTATCACGGTCAGCTATGCTGCATACAATAGTCGATATGAAGGCATGGAAAGATCAGAAGATGCGTTCGCGCGGATTGAAGCCGATGTTCTTGAGATTTATGATGAAAAGAAGATCAAAGAAATCCGACTTGAGATAAGCAGGAAAGCTGATGAAGATCTAAAAGAGGCTACCACATTAATCTTATCCGATACAGAATTCCATAAGTGTACAAATCACGGTCTAAGAATGAAGTATATCAAGCAACTACTGATTGAACATCCAGGTTTTAGAGATAAGATTAAGAACGCAGGATACTTTAAGCCGTCGATGTACGCGGATGACGTTTGGAGAATGTATAAAGAGTCACTGAAGTAACCCGATAATATCTGAATTTTATAAGGAGGAAAATACAATGAACGTACAAGCTATTTATCAAAATGCAGATATTACTAGTCAGTCGGCAACTGGAGAAATCAATAAAGTAGTCATCTCGCATGATGAATACGATTACTTGGTCGATCTAACAGGATTAATCAACAAACATGATCATCATAGTGATGACATTATTGAAATGGATTACTATGATGAATTTCTGCCGATGATTGATAAAGCTAAATCTGCGGTGATTAACAACTAAAAGTTTACTTTGATAGGGAGTGTGGAGCCGTTGTATAAAGAAATCAATTCCTCAGAAGATCTAACTTTTTGGATGTATGTTAATGAGAAAGAGCAATGGGTTGAGGTTGCTGACCAATTAAAGACTGCTGAATTTGTTTATAGTAACGGCAATATCAGGGATAAATTAATCTTTAAATTTAAGGTTAGGCCACTTGCATTACGTTACGAAAGCGGAGAGCGAACAAAAGATTTGTACGAGAAGGTTATGAATATCAAAATGTAACCCGATCAAAACTAGATTTTATTCGAGAAAGGAGGTCTTCTTATGGCCGATATTACTAAATGCGAGGGGTTCAACTGTCCGATTAAAGAGTTATGCTACCGTTATACATCAGAAGATGATCCATGTCAGAGTTATTTTGTAATGAAAAAAGATGATAGTTTATATAAAGACGGGTCATGCGATTACTTCTACGAGGATCGTTATCAATGAATAGGGAAGCGATTCAGGTATATTGTGATGGGGGATGTCGCGGGAATGGAAAGCCCAACAGCATTGGCTCTTGGGCGGCCGTCATGTCGTATAAAGGACAGATTAAAGAGTTTTCGGGAGCGGAGCGAGAGACAACGAATAACATCCAGGAGTTGAAGGGTGCGATTAATGCTCTTAAGCAGCTAAAGAAAACACATATACCGGTTGAGATTCATGTTGATTCTGCTTATGTGCTGAATGGCATTACATCATGGATTAGTGGTTGGAAAGCTAAAGGTTGGATGACCAAAGGTAAACAACCAGTCAAGAACGTTGAGCTATGGAAAGAACTTGATGAATTGAATCAAAAGTTTGAATCGATTACATGGAAGAAAGTTAAAGGCCATAGTGATAACGCTGGAAACAATCGTGCTGACGAGTTAGTAAACTTAGCAATGGACGAATTAGAGATAAATGTTTAAGCAATCTTTTATCTTGCATTCTTTTAAAACAAAAAGTATAATTAATATATATAAAAGGTGGTGATGCGATGATCGAGTTGATAGGCGCACGATGTCCACATAAAGATTGTGGTCAAGAATCACTGAGTGCGAAAGACAAGTGTTATGAAGATGGTTACTTAGTTGAATATACGACTTACTGTAAAAGCTGCGGACGGGCAGTTGGATCGTGGAGCTATGGTAGTCAGGATACATATGAGGAGGAAGATTGATGGATTTGGCTCGGTACGATGAAATTGACGGACGGGAAGCGCTAGATCGCTTAACAGGTGGATTGTATATTTACAATAGTGCCGGAGTGAAAATTCAAATTGATTTCGGGCAACTTGATTATACTTACGAGACATCAGATAGCATGGTGTACTACGGGGAAGAAGACGTAAATCCTATTACATTAGTCGATGTTTTAAAAGGAACTTGGTACGTCAAAAAGCCGTTCGATGTTCGCGCTGAGATGTTGGCAAGACCTGATGAATGGGTGGGGGCATACGAAGACGAAGGTGTGTGGTGGAGATTAGGACTCAACCTCCATAACATGTGCGCCGTAACCCAACCCTTTAAATTCGAAGGTTTAGTTGTAGACTTTCCTTCAAGAGGTATTGATAAGGCGTCTTTAACTGAAATTAAAGCTTGCATCCCAATCGAAGACGTACCAGGGGAGGAGTTATCATGACAACCTTATATGCAAAATACCCGGATAAAAAGAAACTGATCGAATTAGATAAGGTGGATGCTCACCCGAAGATGGCCTTACAGAAGTATTTACTGATCAACAACTATTCAAAAAATGCAAAAAACGTTACATCGGTTGACTCAGGCTATCATTTTCAGTTAGGTGAAGTTACGTTGATGGCTTATTAAATTAAATAATAGGAGGTTTAACATGATAGAAGTCACGAAAGACTTTTACTACGAAGCATTAGAATGGATTCAAGAATCGTATGGCCAAGTTACATTGTACATCTCACAGGATCAGACAGTATTTGAGTCTCGAACGGCAGAATTCGGTGAGCCAGTTCCACTAGCACGACGGACATTGATTGATGGTGTCGAGAACTATTACATAAAGCAGGACGCACAAAAGAACTACATGGATGTCACGATGGTCTTCTTGCGACGAGACCTAGTTCGTAAATTAAATGAGATAGAAGTAACCGATGAAAGTCATGTTTTATTCGCTCAAAAGGTCATGCGACACCTCGTTAAGAAGCATGGTGGGTATGCAGCATGGTACTTAATGGTTGAAAGTCCGGTCTTGTACATGTTGAAAGACACTCCAGACTATATGATTAAGCGTGGAGTGGACGTCATTGCTGATGCGACAAGTGGTTTCTTGGAAGATAAGGGGCAAGCAGATGTTAAAACAGTACAATGATTTTGTGATCAGTGTTGAAAAGACAGCCATCAATCGTGGGGTATCAATGAGCTGTAAGACAGTAGAAGAGATGGGGAGCACATCATACAAAGATGTCCTGGACTACGGAGCCGGTAAGTTACGGAATGCCAAGCATCTAAACTCTAAAGGCTTCTGTGTCGATGTATTAGATACACCGCTTCAGACAAGCAAATGGAGATATGAAGACTTCTTTGAAGTTGGTTTTGTCTATGATGACGTAAACAAGATCACAAAGACGTATGACGCTATTCTTTGTTCATTTGTGTTGAATGTTATTCCTGATCGTGAGGATCGGGTAAGTATCTTGAAGAATATTAAGAAGCTGCTTAAAGATACCGGTATTGCTGTTATTGAGACACGATCAGGCAAAGATATTGCTAATTCAAAGACGGCTCAGGCGTATCGAGACGGGTACTTGATGGGCAACGGTAAGGTAAAGACGTTTCAGAGAGCGATTAACAACGCTGAATTGATTGAGATGTCCGAGGAAGCGGGCTTAAAAGTCGTTGATGGGTACGACTCTTCAGACAGCTCTATTATTGCTCTCGCTAAACAATAAAGCAAATAGTACAATAAATTAGACTTAAGAAATCAGATTTGGTATACTGAGTAAGTAATAAGAATACATATGAGAAGAGGAACTGAAGATGAAAATGGCACAAGCGATTCTCGAAACAAACCCTCAACTAGAAGTAAGTAAGACTGATCGACTTAAGCTGCACAACAAGGCACAGCTTGTTTCAGACTTAGCGGTGAACTTGGCAAACAGATTGCTCTTATCTGACCCTAATGTTACTGACGTAAACAATGCTTTCGATCTGTTAAGTGAGATTAAGATTCAGATGGAAAAGATTGACCAGGATTACCGGGTTGCACTGAACCGTCGGTTGGAGAAAAAGTTAGTTTCAAGTGGTATTTAAATTAAATAATACATATTAAAAGAGGTGATTTATCATGGAGCAAGGCATGATTACATATGATGGTTTCGAATCTGCAGAGCTCGGACTAGGAGTTCGGTGTGGATTTGAAGACGTAAAAGTGTACTCGTTCGAAAAGATGGTTGACGTCTTGGTTAAGCGCGACGGTATGGAAGAAGATGAAGCTGCAGAGTTTATCGATTACAACATTATCGGAGCTCATCTAGGAGAGCGCACTCCAGTTATCGTTCGTTTTGACGGAGAGCTGCTAGGAGAATAACAGAGAAATAAAAGTCGAAAGAGTGGAATTATAGCAATGAGAGATTTACAGGATTACGTTGAAATGCTTCAGACAGTAGATACAAGCGCTCTTGATCGGTTTATCGGAGAAGTCCAAGACCGGTTAGAGCGCGATACTTCTGAACTAGCTATGTTTCGTCAAACCCATTAAAGGTGGTGAGGCCGGACAGCTTGATGGTAGTACAAATTCAGAGGAATGAAAGGAAGATTTTATATGGATATTCCTGCAGCTAAAGATGTATATGATCTTGAAAATCAATGTAAAGGAATTCAAATTAAATTCTCTTCAAAGCAGCTAAAAGCCAGAGAGATAAATCGTATCTTAAAAGAAATGAGTGAAGCTACGAAATACGGTGAATATAAATTAAGATACTACGTTACGAATGAAATTCACCAAAAGCAAAAAACTTTGGATAAAGTTATTGAAAAATTCAAAGAAAAGGGCTTTGGAGTAGAGTTTATTCCGGGCAATCCAAATCCCCCTCCTTTTAAAGCGTTTGTTTCTGGGATTATTAATTTTACTTGGGAGTCCAAAAAGGAGAAAGATTTTTCATGAAGATACCTACTGCATCAGATATGTACAAGTATTCACAAGAAAAAAGATCATTTGATATTAGGTATAAAGAAAAGGATATTTATATTTTGGAAAAGATAAGTGTTATCAACGGTCTTCTAGCAAACGCGAGAGAATATAAGCAAGAATGGTATGCGAATAAATTTAGCTATCCTCATCCAATTTCGGAATTATGTAGAGGATTTCCTGAAATCGGTCGGCAGTTGGCAGAAGAAGCAAAAGTAAAGGGGTATAGTGTTTCTTTTAACACTAAGGATGCTTATATCATTGGTTTGACATATAAAGATTTTAACTAAGGAGGCTTTATCATGTTACGAGGGTTCAAGGAAGTACATAAGGATCATAAGAAAAAGAACTATCCAACGATTCTCCCAGTGCGTGGAGATGTCGGATCTGCAGGTTACGATTTCTATTCAAAAGAGACAGTAACAATTCAACCAGGAGAACAGCATCTCTTTTGGACTGACGTAAAAGCATACATGCAGCAAGACGAAGTTCTTCACGTACATATTCGATCATCAGTAGGAGTTAAAAAGGGATTAGTTCTATCGAATTCGGTTGCTGTCGTGGATTCGTCATATTTTTCAAATCCGTCTAACGATGGGAATATCGGCATCTGCTTAAAGAATACGACTGACGTTCTAGTTAAAGTTCTTGAAGACGAGCGGATTGCACAGGGCGTCTTCTCGAAATACTTGGTAGCAGATGAAGACAATGCTCTTCATGCAGAACGTAGTGGCGGATTTGGGTCTAGCGGTAAATAAAACTATACATAGAGGTGTTTGATCAAATGACAACAGTAACAAAAGACAATGGGAAACGACAACTTGATTATCAAGAAGGGCGTATCGAAAGCTATGTGAATCGGATTTTAGGAGATGACTTCAAAGATTTAGATATTGCGAGTTTAATTGGTCTGATCGAAGAAGAAGTCAAATCACGTTCTACTGTCTCAGCAGAAGAGATTTCTAAAATTATCATTCAGTCAGCTAAAGATCGAATTGGATTACATAAAGGAGTCAAGAATCCTGACTATCAATATGTGGCAGGTCGCTTATATCTTCAGAAGTTATACAAGGAGGCAGCGACAAACCGCAACTATGATTCAGACAAGAAGTACGGTGGGTTCTATGCTTTACAAAAAGCGTTGGCCTCTAAAGGTACGTACTCTGCAGATATTCTCCGTGAGTACAGTAAAGAGGATATCATTGCTGCTGAAAACATGATCGATTCTGAAAAAGACAAGCTGTTCACTCTAATTGGTCTTGAAACATTGAATCGTAGCTATCTTTCAAAGGACAAGAAAAACAATCTTTACGAATTGCCTCAAGAGCGTTTCATGACGATTATCATGACTTTGATGATTAATGAAGACAAATCGAAACGAATGAGTTTAGTAAAAGAAGGATACTGGGCGCTTTCGAACCTGTATATGACGGTTGCAACGCCGACATTAGCAAATGCAGGCAAAGCTTACGGCCAGTTGTCATCTTGCTTTATCGATACCGTAGAAGACTCTTTGCAAGGCATCTACGATTCAAATACTGACGTTGCTAACCTTTCGAAAGGTGGAGGCGGAATTGGTGTCTATATGGGCAACGTTCGAAGCAAAGGATCTGATATTAAAGGAATTAAGGGAATTTCAAGTGGTACGGTTCCTTGGCTCAAACAGTTGAATAACACAGCCGTTAGTGTTGACCAACTTGGTTCTCGTCAAGGTTCTATTGCTGCTACTCAAGATGTATTCCACCGTGACATCTTCGATCATCTAGCAGGAAAACTTAACACTGGCGATGAGCGTTTACGATTCCACGATTTATTCTTGGCAGTCTCAATTCCTGATTTGTTTATGGAGAAAGTTAAGACTCGCGGAGACTGGGCTTTATTTGATCCACATGAAGTCAAAGCAGTTAAAGGATGGGGTTTGCAAGATTCTTATGATGAGACACGCGGCGCAGGTACGTTCCGTGATCGCTACGAAGAGCTTCTATCAGATGAAAACATCAGTAAGACGATTGTTCCAGCAGTCGATATTTATAAAGCAATTCAAAAGGCGCAACTTGAAACGGGATCGATGTACATGTTCTTCCGGGACGAAGTTAACCGTACAAATCCAAATAAACACACCGGAATGATTTATTCATCTAACCTGTGTGTCGAAATTTGTCAGAATATGTCAGCTACATCGGTAGAATCACAAACTCTTTCCGATGGCCATATCGTAATCACGAAGACTCCAGGTGATTTTGTAGTATGTAACCTTTCATCAATCAATCTTGGACGCGCTGTTAAAGCAAAAGTATTGGATCGATTAATTGCTATCCAAGTACGGATGCTCGATAACGTCATCGAGTTGAATGCTGATAAGATTCCAGTTCTCCAGGCAGTTCACACTAACAACAAGTATCGTGCGATTGGGCTAGGAACGTTTGGATGGCATCATCTTTTAGCTCAGAACGGACTCAAATGGGAGTCGCAAGAAGCGGTTGATTACGCTGATAAGCTCTATGAGCAAATTGCTTACTTAACGATTCTCTCTTCTATGGAATTAGCGGAAGAGAAAGGCGCGTATCCTGTGTTTGAAGGATCTGATTGGCATACAGGGGAATACTTTGAGCGTCGTGGATACTTTACAGACACTACACAAGGTCTCTTGTGGAAAACACTAGCAGCGCGAATCAATCAAAGTGGTATCCGAAA
Organism: Exiguobacterium sp. s133; assembly: GCF_018618595.1. Classification (NCBI taxonomy): domain Bacteria; kingdom Bacillati; phylum Bacillota; class Bacilli; order Caryophanales; genus Exiguobacterium; species Exiguobacterium sp. s133. The sequence goes on along the minus strand of NZ_JACSMK010000012.1, from coordinate 67,294 downwards.
CGGATATTTAATCGCCGTAGCGCCCAACTCGACAACAGCTCACGTTGCTGGGAGTTCACCTTCGATTGATCCACTTGTTTCTAAGGCAATGATCGTGGAGAAGAAGGGAATCAAAACAGTTGTCCCGGCTCCAGAAATCAACTTCTCTAATCAATGGTTCTACAAAGGTGCGTTCGACATTGATCAGAAGTGGAGTATCTTGCAGAATGCAGGTCGCCAGAAACATATCGACCAGTCGCAAAGCTTTAACCTTTATATCCGAAAAGGTATGAAAGCATCTGAAATCCTTGAGCTTCATATGTTGGCTTGGGAGTCAGGTATGAAAACAATCTACTACACTCGGACACCGAAGAATCAGTTGAGTGAAGAAGAGTGTGAAGGCTGCCACTCGTAATGAATATCAATCTGATCTACGCTTCCCTCTCAGGTAATACTGAGAGGGTGGCTCATTTTATAGAAGAAGAATTGATTGAGTGCGGCTATACAGTTAGGCGAATCAATGTCTCATACGAGAAAAACTATCTCGATGCAATACAGAGCAATTCTATTTTAGTGTTCGGGACGTATACATGGGGAGACGGGGCATTACCTAATGAAACCCGGAAGTTTTTGAAGTCACTCTTTGCTTCTGACAAAAAAGGCAGGGTGGCGATCTTCGGAACCGGAGAAAAGCAGTTTAAGCACTACTGCAGAGCTATTCGTGAATCAGCACACCACTTCAAAAAAAATGATTGGAATGTTTATGAATGGAAGCTTCAAATTGAACAAAGACCTAAACAGTCTGAGATTGCAGACATTAAACAATGGACAAACAAAATGATTGGAGAACTAACAAATGACAAAAGTAATTGATCTATCTCAACCGATTCGAACACAACAATTGTACGGAGGGACATATTCGGGAGTAACGAACTGGAATGACTTAAAGTATCCTCAGTTCTATCAAATCTACAAGACAATTCTTCAGAACCATTGGATTCCAGACGAGGTATCAATGGCCAATGACCGTAAGAAATGGGATCTGTTAAGCAAGCGAGAGCAAGAGGCATATAAGACGTTCAATGCGATGCTGGCTATGCTCGACTCACCGCAAGCTAAATTCCTATATGCGGTAGCTCAGCAAGTCACTGACAGTGCTGCACATGACATCTTAATCACGATTGCTCAGCAGGAAGTTGTTCATAACCAATCATATAGCTATACTCTCCAGACACTTCTGTCGCAACAAGAACAGATCAAAGCTTTCTCTGAAGCTAAGGAATTACCTAGCGTTCGCAAGCGGAGTCAATTGATTGATAAGTATTACAATGAGTTCCTAGAAAATCCTACGCTAGAGACGATGGCTAAAGGATTGATGGTCTCGGGTATTACTGAAGGGATTAACTTCTATACAGCCTTTGCGTTCTTTTACAATCTTGATCGTGAAAATAAGATGATCGATACAGCCAAGATGATTCAGTTCATTCAAAATGACGAGTGTACTCACAAGTACTTTATCACTCATACTTTACTTCCATTACTACTCCGGGAGAATCCTTCTCTGAACGACAAGGGACAGTTTGAATTATGGGCTAAGGAGATTGTTAAGACTGGTTGCGAACTTGAGATTGAATTTGCAAAGGATACGTTAAAAGGTATCGAAGGGATCAGCTTGCGTCAGTTAGAAAGTTACATCAAATACCTCGGGAACAAGCTCTTGCGTATGACAGGATTCGATGAAGTCTATGAAGGAGCAGACGAAAACTCTATGCCATGGATTCAAGCATATTCAGATGAAACGGTTAACGAGCTGCTACAAGATTTCCATGAACGTAAAGTTACAAACTACAACGCAGTCGATGAAGATTTCGACGATCTATAAGTTTAAAAAAAAGTGTCAATTTCTTTCGGGAAGTTGGCACTTTGTGCTTGTTCTTTTAAAGCAAATAGTATATTATTAACTTATACCAATTGAAGGGATTGAGGAAGATGCCAGCGTTAGAATATTCAAAGCAAGCTGAAGATCAATTTATAACGAAACGACTGACTGCAAACACGAAGTTCTTACTCAAAATGAAGTTCAAAAAGATGGCCGCGAAGATGATCGAGAACGGATACTTCCCGTATCAGTATGAAATCGTCGATAAAGAGGAGTTAGAAGACAATAAAAACCATGTTTTAATCGCAGCTTTCAAGCAAGAGGAGTGGCTTTTTAATGACTAAAGCAGATACATATTACATTCAAACAGCAAAAGAACTACTGGAGACCGGTGTTCCGAACTCATACAAGGCTCGTACAACGCTCTCAGACGGATCGACAATCAACTTCCGTTCGCTACCGGACGTTAAACTCTTTACATACGACATCGCAAACGGCGATAGCACATTACTAACAGTTCGACGCTCTCCATGGAAGAGTGCGATTAAAGAAATTCTTTGGATCTATCGGGATCGATCAAACAAGGTAGATGACCTTGAAAACAAATACGGAGTCAAATGGTGGCGTCCTTGGGCTAACGAACGAGGAAACATCGGGAAGTCTTACGGATGGCAAATTCAGAATCGTTATCGTCGCGTAGAGATTGACGGCAAAATGACTCCACTTAACCAAATGGATTGGTTGTTATGGAAACTCAAGAACAGTCCTGATCGTCGCATGATTATGTCGATGTTCGATCCAGAGAAAGAGAAATTCAAAGAACTCCAAGAATGCGCTTATGAGACGATTTGGCGTGTCGTAGGAGACGAACTACATATGACACTCGTGCAACGAAGTGCAGACACATTGGTTGGCCTACCGTCCAATATCGTTGGTTATCACGCATTGCTGCTGATGGTTGCTCACGAAACTGGATACAAGGTTGGTAAATTCAATCACTTCGTTTCAGACGCTCACCTCTACGACAACCAAGTGGAACAAGCAGAACTTATTATTTCACGTACTGCTAATAACAATAAAGCATTACTTCAACTGAATGCAACGGGCAAAAGGTTTTATGATATTACGATTGATGACTTTGAGGTCAAGGATTATTCTCCCCAGGAGCAAATTAAGTTCGGAGAATTGGCACTATGAGACCGAAGTATTTGAATAATATCAACAATAAATCAAAAAGTACATCAGAATTGGAGGATTTAAAAATGTTGAGAAATGGTTTTACTTTAAGTGTATTACAGGGAGTTCTTATTGGAATTATTTTTGCGATTAACGATTTAGATTTTCTTAGCACAAAAGGACTAACAGTTTTCTTTTTAATTTTAATCTGTGGATTCCTCGGACAATTCAAGAATCAATCCTAAGGAGATGTTTGTATATGAACAAATATAAAGTCTACTACATGATTCCAGGCGTCAAGGGAGTTCAGACAGAACTCATTGAAGCATCTAGTAAGAAGGTAGCTCGTCGGTGTTTCTATGATCTGCATCTCGATAAAGAGTGGGTGAACATCAAGAAGATCGACTACATTAAGAACGATATTCCAACTTGGAAAAAGACATTAGTGAGTGCTGTGCAAGGAATCTTAATTGGATTAGGTATTATCTTATCGAATATCGATGTGTCATTAGCTGATGGTATCGGATTAGTGTTCGTCATTTCATTTTACGGAAGTATTGGTCGATTGCTAGGTATCAGCAAATAAAAGTTCAATTTGATTGGAGAGATGACAGATGGAAAAACCTAAACGAGGGTTCAATCTTAAACGATTAAAGGATTTAGATAAGTGTTTAAACTGTAAGGCGAAGCTGAAATATGGTAACACTTCGCCAGATTCAGCGGGTGATCAAATGTGCTTTGACTGCCATGAGCGTAGTCAAGGTCGGCCATATTAAGGAGGTACATACTATGAAAATTTTGTCTGAGAAGGAATATTATGATTTTCACCCAGCACTCGGATTTATCTGTCTAGTTTGTGGATTGCTTCTTTTGTGTGCTGTAGTTGCTTTTATTGTCGAAGCATTTAAAGAAGGTAGGTTCGATTTATTTCTTGCCTCAATGGTTCTCGTCATATTTTCTCTAATGTTGTTTCAGGGGTTTAATGAGTCATTGGATCACAAAATGGTTTACGAATACAAAGCAATTATCACCGACTTCAATGAAGTCCACGACAAAGGGTATGAGATAGTTGATCGTGAAGGTGAGATTTATACATTGGTAAAAACTAAAAAGTAAACAAAAGGAGATGCTTACATGACAAATCGAGAAGAAAAACAGGCATGGCTCGATGGATTACAGGTAGGAGATAAGGTGTATATTCGAACACGCCACACTAAAAGCATTACAGCAATTGAAAATATCACCAAAACAAGACGAATTAGCACTAAAAATGGGCATCGGTTTAACGCTGATGGTTCTCAGTATGGCAGAGGATCTAGTTGGGATTTCGCAGATATCGACCCAGTAACAGATGAGATTTTATTGGAATTCAAAATGAGAAAGATCATTTCTAAGATCGATGAAGTGAACTGGAATAAAGTGAGCTTTGGGAACTTAACTAAAATTGCTGAAATCCTTGATCTCAAGGTATAAAGATAAACAAATCAAAACTAAATTATTTAGGGGGACAATTAGATGAATAAAAAACTAGCGAATGAAACATTGAAAGAACTTGCGAAATTACAGCGGAACCTCGATACACTTCTAGGAATGGTAGATGATCCGAACGTAGACGGCATTGAAGTGTTTGAAACGTTCGTTGAAAAATTCCATGGTGGAATTGATTTTACAATTACGTGTTCTAAAGCTAAAGGTTTAATAAACGCAATGACAGCCGATCAAAAGTAAATTTTATAGGGAGGTAAGAATCTATGTTTAAGAATTGGAAGTGTAAATTTTTCGGGCATAAACCTTCGAACCACACAAAGTCGGTTCTTTGGAACAGCATTGAATTTACTTGCGCTAGATGCGGTCATAAATGGCTCAGATAAAAGTTTGATTTTAGGAGGGTGAAGAACGTGGAGATGAAGAAAAATCCTATTTTTATGATTGGTGTCGTGTTCGGTGCGGCGTTAACACACGCTCAAAACCATGTTAACAAAGAATATCCTTTTGTGTCTGAGCAAGAACGAAATGTAAGGATTGAGCATATGACCAACTTGATACTTTCGGAATTTACTGGCGAACATGTTGAGTTGCTTAAGGCAACGATAAAACCTTGATTTGAAAGGAGAGACGATATGGGATCATTCATCGCACAACAACCGAACGGACTGTATTGTCGGTATTCAACGGTCGTCGGTTGTCCGACGCACTGGAATCTGACACGAGAGGATTATTTGAACAATGTCACCGGCACAGTCTCATCACAAGAGGAGGGTGAAGATGTCTTGGATAACTATCTTCGTCCATTCTCGGAAATCGAGGCGCTATTCACGGCGTTGAACATGACGCAAAGAGAGTTTAACGTGTTGTTGAGAATAATGTATACATCAATTTAGGAGGGGTGATCGAATGAAATACAAAGAGCTAATTGTTCAAGCCTACTCGGCGCTTCGAGCTCTTGAGAGCGCCAGTAAACTCTCCGAATACGAAATAGTTCTATATGTCGGCCGAAAAGAATGGCGAGAGCTATGTGATCATCATGAAGCAATCGGGAACGAATCGATTAAGATAAAGGATGCTCGTTTCTTCGGGCGTCCGATTCGGATGCTGGATAGAGACACTTACTTTGCCGCAGGGATTGAGTTGAAAAACGAATTGATCGGTAGTGAAGATGAAGAGACAGAGCTGCCTAGCCTAAAAGGCATTAAGCCTGTAGTGGTAAGACGAGGTTAAAATCCTGATTTTAAATTAAGCATATTTTGAGAGGTGAGAAAGTGAAGCGTGGTCATTATTATGTCGTAAACGTCAAACATCTCAAAAACAATCCACAACATCGGACAATTGTTAAATGTATCGATGAAAATAAATCTATCTTAGACTTCATTGATTATCCAGAATACACTAGAAAATCTATAAAAGAACTCTATTATATTGATTTTGTATCTGAGATAAAGGACATGATCAATTGAAATACTGATGTACATTAAAATCTTGGTTTTAGGAGGAAAAAATAACATGAGAGAGATTAAGTTTCGAACGTTTGAGAAATGTTCTAAAAAAATGATTTACGGTCGTGATGCTATGGCAGTCAAAACGTTTGCACCTAACTATCGTTGGCTTGAAAGTGAAGTCGAAGTAATGCAATACACCGGACTTAAAGATAAGAATGGCGTTGAAATTTATGAAGGTGACATTCTGAAACAAGATTACGAACGCGATTACGACGTCAAATATGACCCTGATAGTTTGGGATATGTGAGCCATGAAACGGACTTTGGGTGGCATAAAGGCATTGTATCAATAACTGCTTCTAATGGCGCTTGTTTAAGAAACCCCATTCACCACTCTGAAAGTTACGAAAAAACAGAAGTAACAAAGATGTATAAAAAAATTGCGGGATATAGATGCGAAGTCATCGGAAACATCTATGAACACCCAGATTTGTTAAATGTATAAAACCTTAGTTTTAAAGGAGGAATAAAGATGAAAATTGGTCTTAAGTTCGGCGGACGTTATACATTAAATAATGATGTCAATGAAGGAAGCAATGAATATTTAAAGGCTGGAACAGAAGTCATTGCTAAGGGGTTTAACGGCAAATATGTCCTTGTTCAGGGAAGCTCTAGGAGTGGAAGGTCTATTAAAACCTATGTTCAAAAAGATGATCTAAGTGAAAAAATCAATGACTCTCAATCCAACAAACCTAGACAAAGCAAGATCGTAAAATCACCAACAGTTTCTCAATCAGACTTAGCGTTCCTAAAAGAAGCCATTGAACAGCTACATCTAAACCCAGAATGGTATACATATCGAAATGACGAAAACTCATATATCGCGCTCCGTATGGAGAGTAGTATCAATATCTTCCGTATTGAGCCTGTTGCTAATTTTGAAGGTGTATTAAATCAATAAGTATAAAGGAGACTACATATGAAAAATCTTAAAATCGTTCTAGCTACTGGTATGATCGCACTCGCCTTAAGCGGGTGCAGCCAGTACAATGCCCGTAACTTTGGTGGAGACTACACTGTCAACTTACCTGAGAACAAGAAGTTAGTTGAGATCACCTGGAAAGACGATTCTCTTTGGTACGCTACGCGCGACATGCGTAAAGGTGAAAAGGCTGAGACTTATACATTTGAAGAGGATTCAGTTGCAGGAGTAATGGAAGGTACAGTGACTATTATCGAGAGTCAGACGGAGGAGAAAAGCGAATGATATTTCGATCAGGTGTTCGATACCTAAGTAAAGCAGATGAAAATCGATATGCTTCTATTGCGTGTATAGAGCAAGGATATCACGAAGGTACAATGTTTGAATATGTTACAGAGAAAGGTGAGCAGTGTAGAGTCACGCCAGAAGACTTTTGGGCAGCATACTACAAGGATAATACTAAAGAAGACGAAGATGATGATTTGGTAAATAGACTCCATAAAAAAATGAAATCAGCGAAGAAAGAATTTGATCGATTAAAGCGCGAGAACAAAGACCTAAAAAAAGAATTAGAAAAAATAAAAGAAGAGCTCGAAGAGAAGAAGAGTGTCTTGGATTACTCAGACAAATACATTTTAGATTTAGAAGAGACTCGAAGAAACAACGCTAATCAGATCGAGAGCTATAAGAAAGATTTGCTACATGTTGTCCGCAGCATGAGAGAAGGTAGCTGAATAAAAACGTTTTTTTAATCTAATAGTACATAGGAGGATTTATGATGATTGATTTTAAACAAGTACTTCGAGAGACACTGAACTATCTGACGAAAGAAGAATACGCGGAATATGTGAACCAAGCTAACCAGGGTTATATCAAGATTAGCGAGCATCCGAACGATAAGAACGTAGTGATCCTAAATTACACTGATAAGACTGTCTACGAAAAACACTGGAACGAATACACTATGACAGCTCGCGGATTAATCGTCGATTTAAAATCGCCGGAGGATGACAACTTTGTCGAAGTACTTGCGTGGCCATTCGAGAAGTTCCCCAACTATGGTTTAAACGAAATCGAAGGATACGACGCTGATATCGACTGGAATGAAGTTGACGCCATTACAGAGAAACTAGACGGATCGCTAGGTATTAGTTATCTGCACAATGGCAAGATTGCTTTCTCTACTAAAGGCAGTTTAGGGTCTGATCAATCAAAAAAGGCTTTGGATATCTGGAAAAACAAATACCCTCATGCAGAAGAGAAATATTTAGAGTCGTATAGTGATTTGTTCCCGACACTTCTATTTGAAATCATCTATCCATTAAATCGTGTCGTAGTGGATTATGGATCAACTGAAGATCTAATCTTAATTGGAGTCAAAGATCGCAATAAGGATTACTCTTATAGCGAGATGAAAGAAGTTGCTGATACGTTAGGTCTAAATCTGGTCAAACAATTTAATCATACCCTGGACGACATGTTAGCTCTAAAGGCAACCATGAGCGCCAATGAAGAAGGTTTTATTATTCGCTTTAAAAACGGTAAACGGCTAAAAATTAAGGGAGATGAATATCTCTCTGTACACCGTATCAAGCATGGTATGTCTGTTAAATCTAAGTACAAAACGTGGGCAGAAGATAAACTGAATGACTATATCATGCAGCTGCCAGAAGAGTTTCGCCCAGAATTAGAAAGCTTCGGGAATCGATTAGATGAACAAGCGATGATCAGTTTAAGTACACTCACGAACCAATATACGTTTATCTCGAGCGTTGTCGATGTCAAGGATAGACGAGCGTTTGGGATTTATGTATCAAAGAACTACAATGGGAAAGATAGTCGTCATCTCTTTAATATCAATAACGGTAAAACAAATGAGGAAGTCATGACTGATATTAAGAAGCAGATCTCAGACAACTATGCCGAATACGAGTTGATGGTATCTAAATAAAATAATATAGGGGGGAAATCGATGTTCAGATTGCTTAAAAAATGGCTTAACCCAGAGATCCGAGAACAATATGTATCTCACTTCGGCCGGAAACAATTTGTATACGATGTATTGCTAACTTCATTAGAAGATCTCTTACGTTTCATTTCATACGTGCTTCTCGCACCGCTAGTTATCCTGAGAGGATTAGTAATACTAATCAATAAGTTGTTAGAAGGATTGATTTATTTAGCAGTCAGATTTCAACAGCTTGGATTATGGAAGAACGCAGCATACTTCAAGCTAGAGCTTATTAATTCGCAGCGAGAACGAGAAGATTTATGAGTGATACGGCTCTAATAATCTTATACATCTTCTCGATAATTATGGCCTTTAACAGTGGGTTCTTCCATGGCACTGAATATGCTTCAAAATACTTACCGGATCGAGACTTACGAATATTGAGGAACAACAGAGAACTAAAAGAGAAACTAAAAAATATTCAGGAGGAAAACAAATGAAACTTACAGGATCGTTTATTGTCAAAGAGGTTAAAAAGAAAACATCTGCAGAGTTCTTTAAAGGACTAAAAGCTGGAGATCAGTTTGATTTAGTTTATGAGTTTCGAGGTCGTTACAAGCAAGCACCTGTCATCGACATCTACCAGGACGGTAAAGAGGTTCATTCAAACAACTCTCTGCAGCTTAAAACAAACCTTGAGAGTTTTGAACTTGAGCAAACTCAATAAAAGATAGCTTTTAACCCATAGCCATTGGATATTTGTTGAAAAACATTTGTTCAATGGCTTGTTTTATGAAGATACCCATGCTATTATTAAATTAAATAGTACATGATATTTAAAGGTGGTGAGAAGGTGAAGGAGATCGTGATTGATGAGGATACATATGTTGTAGCAATAGACTACTTTAATCGTCTAATTCTTTCAGACAGAGAGAAAGATGCATTAGAGAACTTGAAAATCGATGAAAGCATGGTACTAACTGCAGTTGGAGCAATGAAGAAGATGGTCGAACTTAACAATATGACACGCCAAGACGTTCAGGTTTTTACAGATCAAACTATCAAAAAACTTAATCGAGCTTATGTCGAAAAGTTAAAAAGGAGCGAACAACAATGAACTTAACTACAGAAGAAAAAGCAGCACGTTTTGATGAGATATATAGTTGGATGCTTTGGTTAAAACGCCGTGTTATCAAACGTAAGATTAATCGACACCATCTACGTGTCTTCTTGGACGCAATGAAGAAACTGACAGATACGGAGGAGATTCAAGATGGACTCTAATATCACTTTAATAGCGTGTGTTGATCAGAATAATGGTATCGGTAAAGACAATCAATTGCTATTTAATCTACCTGACGATATGCGTTTCTTTCGGGAAACAACGCGAGACTCAATTGTTATCATGGGGCGTACTACATACGAGTCGATTGGAAAGCCGCTAAAGAATCGCATTAACATCGTATTGTCTCAATCTTATACATCTGTAGAAAAGTTTGAGTTAGCATTACATGGAGTCATCGTAATGGACGACCTTCGAGAGTTAAAGAAGATCCTGAATACATATGACCCAGAGAAGGAAGTTTTTATTATCGGTGGCCAGTCCATCTATGAGCAGTTTATGGATACAGCAGACCGTTTAATCATTACCCATGTCGATAAAGAAGAGGCAGCAGATTCGTTCTTCCCCCTGATTACTGATGAGTGGTTTGTGACAAAAGAGATTGAATTAACAAGATCAGCAACGATTCGCTATTATTCACCTGTCTAAAAAATCTATTTAAAACAAGGAGTATTTAAAATGACTACATTAATCAAAAGTAACGTGTTGGATGAAAAGACGAAGCAAAAGGTAATCCGATCTTATATTCGAGGAGAGGACATGCAATGTATTGCTAACTTGCGAGGGTTATCCCTTCTAGAAACCCAAAAGATTGTCGAAGACATGTGGCAAGAAGCACGAAACACCGGTAAGACTGTACGAGTCACACAGAAGAGAAGCATGACAACGGGTGAGATTGAGTTGTACGGAAAGATGTCGAAGTACGTCAGACACGGCTTCCTTCGAAGTGAGTTTAATCTATCGTACAACTGTATCAACAGATTACTTGATGTCTATCGCAAAATGGTCGGTGAAGAATTTGTTGGGGAAGTTCTGTTAGACAGCCATCAGCCTCTGATGGGGATTGAAAAAATGAATATCAATCATATTACGTCGTGTCCCTGTTGCGGTCACAAGACGATTAACATCATAAGTTCTGCCTATGAAGATTCTAGTCCGGTAGAACTTAAAACAATCTTCGAGAAGTATGACATTGATTTGACGGCCGCTAAACAGAACTACTATTGCAAAGAATGTTTCAGCGAGTTCTTCCTGATTAGCCACGAGAAAAAGGTAGAGGTTGACGGAATTAAGAAAATGGAAAAGATTGATCACCCGTACAATGGGATTGTTAAATTCAATCACTGGGCAATGAAAGAAGTTTAAGGGAGAGATACGATGAAGAATTATGTTGTTTATCACTTACATAGCGACTTTAGTAACTTCAACGCAACTGGAGCGGATTCAGTAACAAAATTTGAAGACTACGTTAACCGCGCAAAAGAACTAGGAATGAAAGCAATTGCTTTCTCTGAACATGGAAACATTCTTAGTTGGGTCAAGAAGAAACAGACAGTCGAGAAAGCTGGACTCAAGTACATTCATGCTAACGAGATTTATATGACTGAAACGCTCGAAGAGAAGAAACGTGACAACTATCATATGATGCTGATTGCTAAGAACTATGACGGAGTGCTTGAGCTTAATGAGCTCTCCTCTCGATCATACCAACGTGATGGCCATTACTACTATGACCCACGACTCAGTATGGAAGAGGTTATGAATACATCTGACAACATCATTGTTACTTCAGCATGTCTTGCGAGCTTGCTTTGGAAAGGTCGAGTTCGTCTTGGGCGAGAAGATGCAGCAAACACCTTTATCGAGTGGATGACCAAAAATAAACATCGTTGTTTCTTTGAAGTTCAATATCACGACATTGATGATCAGAGAGCATTTAACCGCTATTTATACGATTTACATAAAGAGACCGATGTACCGCTCATTGCCGGAACTGATACTCACGCGTTAAATATGGAGCATCAGAAAGTACGTCAGATGTTCATGAAGACGAAAGGTATCAGCTACGGTGACGAGGATTCATTCGACCTAACATTTAAGTCTTACGATGAACTTGTTCAAGCGTTCGATAAACAAGGAGAACTTTCTGAATCGGTTTATCTTCAGGCTATCGAAAACACTAACGTAATGGCCGACATGGTTGAAGAGTTCGAATTAGATTATTCGTATAAGTACCCAAAGGTGTCAAAAGATCCTCAGAAAGACTTTAACGAAGCAATCAAGGCAGGTATTAATAGTCGTGGACTAAAGAAGATGCCGGAAGAGAAGATTGAAATCTACAAAGCCCGTATTAAAGAAGAGAAGCAGGTTTACAAAGAGGTTGGAGCAATTGACTACATGTTGCTGCAGAAGAAGATTATTGACTGGGCTAAAGATCAGAAAATCTACCCTGGCTATGGTCGCGGATCTGTATCAGGAAGTCTTGTTGCTTATCTAATGGGGATTACAGAAATGGACAGCGTTAAGCATAATTTAAACTTTGCTCGATTCATGAGTAAGGAAAGAATTAGCCTTGCTGATATTGACGTGGACATAAGTCCTTCAAGACGGCAAGAAGTGATTGACTATGTAGCGTCCCTTGAAAACGAATTAGATAACTTTTATTTTTCCGAGATTGTTACATATAGTCTTTTTGGGATCAAAGGAGCTATCAAATTAATTTTCAAGCAATTCGGAATGGCCGAAGCTGAAGTAAATGCTCTCACAAAGCCAATTGACGAGAAAAAAGAAGCGCAATTCGAATCGCTCATGAAGAAATACCGTAATAACTACCCAGAAGCGATGTGGTATGCAGAGAGATTAGTAGGTGTAATGAGTCACATTGGTTCACATGCAAGTGGTTTCGTGGTGTCGCCAGTAAAGCTTGATACGAATATGGGAACGATTCTTGCAGATCCGAAAACTTCTGACAAGCGTGAGAAAGCAGGTTTGCGAACCATTTCAGCTATCAATATGAAAGAAATTGACGGACTCAACTTTGTGAAACTGGATATGCTTGGGCTGAGCTCAATTGAGCTGACAAACGACACTTGCGAAATGGCCGGCATTGATCGTCTCACACCAGATACAGTCGATGCTTCAGATATGAATGTCTGGAACTCTATGCTTGATACGACACTATCAATCTTTCAGTTTGAAAGCGAGACAGCAGAAAGTTATTACCGACGATTATTTAATCCAGATACAATTACTACTCTCAAAAAGTCTATTGGAGAGAACCTGGACTTGATGAATCTGTTCTCTATCGGAAATGCTGCCATCCGTCCATCGGGGAACTCTTATCGTGACGCATTAGCACAGGGGAGAGTTGTAGATTATGGCCATGAAGCTCTGAATGACTTCTTGGCTCCTACGGCATCTCGAATGATCTTTCAGGAGCAAATCATCCAGTTCTTAATGGAGTTCTGTGGTTATTCTGGCGGTGAGGCAGATTTGGTACGTCGAGCCATTGGGAAAAAGCAGAAGGAGCAGTTAGATATTTATGTTCCTCAGATTAAGGAGCGGTTTATCGACACTATGGTTAAGCAACATGATACCGACATCTCTGAAGCGGAAGAACTTGTTAAATCGTTCCTGCAGGTTATCCACGATGCATCTGATTACGGATTCTCGATCAACCACTCTCAAGCATATAGCTATATCGGATATGTGAATGCTTACTTACGCCACTATCATCCTCTTGAATTCGGAGCGGTACAGCTTCAAATCTTGGCCACAGAATCGAAGGAAGGATACAAAGAGAAGACTGCAGCAATCACCGCATATCTCAAGTCTCGCGGAATCACAGTCGTTCCACCTAGATTCCGGTATGCCAAGAGCAAGTATGCAGTAGATAAAGAGGCAAGCAAAATCTTTAAAGATACCAAATCAATCAAAGGTGTTCAGACGACAGCAGGAGATAACCTGTACGCCCTAAGAGATCGGCAATACAACTACTTCACTGACCTACTTGTCGATGTAACTGAGGGCTCTCTGGCGAATAAAACGAGCCTTTTAAACCTGATTAAACTCAACTTCTTCAGTGAATTTGGCGGAAACGCTAAGCTACTCAAGATTTATGAGGAATTCGACGGAGGTAAAAACAAGTACGACAAGAAGCACGTTGCCAAAACGAAAGAGAAACGCTTGCCACTGCTGCACGATTTCGAAAGTTCACTCGAAGATGAGTCGCTTCCGCTTAACGAACAGATTGCAGCAGAGCTAGAACTTCTTGAGTATATCCAGTCTGATCTATCCTCTCTTGATCCGTCTGCCATTTTAGTGACGGCCGTAGATACCAAATACTCACCTCGTATGACAGTCATGAGATTGCAGGACGGAGAAACAACACAGATCAAGATGGCTAAGAACAACTACTTCACTCAAGAAGGGACGCCACGATTACTTCCTGGAGATGTTGTTAAGTTCACCTCTACAGTCCGCAAGAACAAATCAAAGATGGTAGACGGCAAGTGGCAGAAGCTAGATGAGAAAGAGCTATGGTTGAACAGTTTTGAGAAAGTGGTGAACCTATGAGTAAATATGGAGCAAAGAAGACAGTAGTAGATGGGATTCGATTCGACTCACGAGTTGAATCCTTGTACTACCTCTATGTGAAAGAATTAAAAGAGAAAGGTGAGCTCAAAGACTTCAAGTTACAACCAGTCTATGAGTTGCAGCCGAAATACGAGTACCAAGGTTTGAAGCGGAGAGCAATCAATTATAAGGCAGATTTCTTACTGATTGATAACGAAGACAAAGAGACGGTCATCGATGTCAAAGGAATGCCCACTTCAGACGCCAAACTGAAACGGAAGATGTTTGAGTACCGTTATCCCGACAAAGACCTTAAATGGATCGTTAGGAACTTGAAGCGCGGGTCTGAGACCGGTGGATGGATTACATATGAAGATAATGAAGAAGGTAAGAAGAAAGCGAAGAAACTAAAAAAAGCCTCTCAGAAATGAGGGGCTTTAAAATTATCAGCGATTGTCGTCTTTTAAGCTGTTGTTTGACAGATCTCCCCAACCTGCGTCCTTCGCTTGTTGCATTAATCGCATAGCAATTTCGAGATTAGGAATACGTGCTTGACCACGAGCTGCCTGAAGTTTTCCGTCAGGACGACGCCAAATGAAACGATAACCATGTTGATTCGTTCCATCGTCATAAGTATAGATACACCATTGTAGACAGAGAGTCCAACCGCCACGAATACCTGATTTTGTTTCTTGAGTTTCATTTAATACAACGACACGAGCTGATTTTGCTGCCATTTCAAAGCACTTCCTTTCTGATATGAATCCATGGTAACACATAAGAACTTATGTGTACACATTATAACACATTAGTTTTTTACCAACGTTTCCTCTCTTCCTCTTTTGACCTCTGTTTCAATAGCCCACATCGTTACATCTATCACGATAAGCGTAATGTTGTGGGCATAAGAAAACCGACCTCTTATTGGGTCGGTTCTTTGTTTTATAGCAATCCTTCTCGTTCTAGTGCTTCTCGTAACACCTCGTTAACAAACGTTGATTTAATGCGGCCTTTGCCTAGTGTATTGAGCTTCCCGACAGCCTCTATGACGTCTTGATCGAGGTAAAATGCCATCTGTTTTTTCGTCTTTTTATCATCGACGATATTGTCCAGAAGAGACTTTTTCTTCGCATATTTTCGTTTCGGATCATTCACGCGGATGTTATCAACTGGATTTACTGAATCTATATCTTTTTGATGCTCATTTTTGTTATCTATTTGATTTACATCTTCATTATTCAATTGGTCTTCCTCTTCGTTATATACTTCGTCATTGTTAACAAGTTTGTTATCATTATTGTTATTATTAATAAGTTCATTATTGTTATCATTATTATTAACATTACTATTATCATTTTCATTAACATCTTTGTTATTAGTAACAACGTTTTCTGAAACTTCTTTATTACCAACGCTTTCTTCGTATTCAGAAGCTACTCCACCAAATGAAGATAGAAGCTTTCTCTCTCTCTTAGACATTCTTTTTCCCCCTCATTATATCTAATTCTTTCACTAATTCAAAGTAAACTCTGGACAACTTATCTTTAGGTTTTGATATTGTAATTGGTCTTTCATCGTAACCAACACTTGTTGAATATTGGATTGAATTCGGAATGTGATTTCGAGCAATTCTTATACCATGAATTTGACCATAATCTCGAAGCATCATAATAACGTTTCGGTGGATCATTGTGTTTTCTTTGACCATGGTTGGGACGACACCAATGATTTCAAGCATACTATTGTTGTCCTCTTTAAACTCTCTGAAAACCTTTAGAATCTTTATGAGCGAACGCATACTATAAGTTTCCGGTTGGAAGGGAATCAAGATACCATCTGAAGCCGTTAGGACGTTACCTTGCGTCAACCCAAGATTAGGTGGTGTGTCGATTAAGATGAAGTCGTATAGTTCGCGCAGCTCATCGACAATCTCTTTCAATAAGAAGAAGCGACGTTCGAAGCTGAATTTATTTGGGTCTTCAAGTACTGTAAACTCAAATGCCACCATGTCATCATTAGTGGCCATCAGATCGATGTTCTTGTCTACGGTCATGATTGCATCTGCTGGGTCTAACTTGAATTCAGACGTATGATCAGCCGTCAGCAAGTCAAACACCGTATGCTTCACTTTATACTTGAACTCATCTGGATTCTGTCCGAAAGTCAAAGCTACATTAGACTGAGAATCGACGTCAATGATCAGAACACGCTTCCCTTTGTTCGCAATCACCCCAGCTAGATTCGTGGTGACGGAAGTTTTTAGAACACCACCCTTATTACTTGAAACAGCAATAACCTTAGCAGTCATTCAAATCTCTCCTCTTTAGTTTAATTTTATGATTAAACTTAAACTTGTTATTATTAATGATAACATTTTTAATAACAAAAACAAGTGTGTTAACACTAATAATAACATTAGCATTAACACACTCAGTAATATTATAAATAATCATAGCGGAAAACGATCTCAATCTTAAAGAAAGCCCTTCTCCAGTGAGGTCTCTTCGTATATTTTATTTCAGATACTGCTTCCTTTAAAACTTGATTCTTATGAGAATGAGTAGCATCTGACTCAAAATATTCTATTAATCTTTCTAGTTTTTCTTCTAATTTATCATAATCTTTTCCGGTTAATTCGTTCATCTTTTTAATGTATTCTAATTTCTCTCTAATGGTATCGAAGAAACGCTGCATCAATCTGTCTTCTGATACTTGGCCGGTCTCACATTCTTTGTTTCTACAATAATACGCATCGCTACGTGACTTTCTTCTGTGAACATGAACACCTTTTCCGCATTCGCTACAAACTAAAACGTCCTTGAACGGGTTATTTGTTTTGGCGAATGTCTTCTTCTTATTGTTCGCTCCAAGGTAAAGCTGTGCCTTGATCCATGTGTCTCGATCTATTAGCGCTTCATGCGTATTCTCTGACCTTACAAACTTTTCTTTATCTCGAACAAGCTTTGGAACATACTTTCCTTGTCGGTCTCCATCGTCTTTGAACTGCTGCTTGATACCAAAAACCTGTGTCCCTGTATATTTCTCTCTCTTTAAAATATTGTGAACGGTGACGACATGCCATACAGGTTTTCCGCCAGGAGAAAGAACGCCACGAGCTGTTAAGTCTTCAGCAATCTCTTTCGGGGTCTCTTCATCTATCACGAAACGCTCAAATATCTCTTGCACAATGTGAGCCTGAGAAGAAGAGGGAACGAGTCGCTTGTCTTTGTCTTTAATATAACCGTATGGAGGTTTAGGAGAGACGTCACGGCCATCTCTTGTGGATCGAACCCGTCCTAGCTGCAAGCGACGAACCGTTTCGTTTAACTCAAGATGACTCATATAGGTCTTGAACCCGACAGAAAAAGAATCTGAACGATTATTCATGTCATAAACCTGATCTGGTGTTATAATAAGTGTGTTACTTCGCAAAAAAGATCGTTCGATGATACCTTGGTCAATCTTTGACCCGCGTGTTAAGCGATCAAGATCAGTTACGAGGACACCTTGAAACTTTTGCTTCGACATTTGTTCAATCAAAGCATTCATCTGTGTCCGCTCGTATAGGTTTTCTCCCGAAACAACTTCTTTAAAAACGGCAACTACATTCAATCTGTGGTCATCAGCGAACTCTAAAAGTTCTTTTCTGTGTCTATCCAGTGTGTCCTCTACATTTTGAAAAACGGAATTCCGCGACTCTCTTTCCTTGTCAGCCCGCGATTTTCTAAGGTATATAGCGACCTTCATTTCTTTTATCTCGGGGAATCTCATAACTTATCAACATCTCCTTGCCCACGTTTACGTCTATCATATCATAAAAAATTTACTAACCTCTAGATAATATTGTGTTTATGTGGTAGTAATCATTTTTCACTTGTAAACACCTTACTGAACAGGATATGAGGTCATAGAATTACTTATATTTATCGACTTATCCACAAGTTCCATTTACATACAAAAAAGTTGTTGACACTTATCCACATTTAAGCGAAAATAAGAGCAACAACAAATAACTGAACAGAAAAAAGCCAACGGCTCACAGGTATGTTTGGCGACATCCTATGAGACGATCCCGATAAGGTGATATCGGAAACGCACTTCACATTGGCTTTCATACATTAAGTTTATACACTTATTGTAGGGAAGGTAAGCGTGAAAGTCAATAATCTATTAAACAAAATTTGTTTTAGATTAAAGGCAGCCTGACTTTATACATAAGCCAAGCGTGTTTTCCGAAGATTCTACTGAGCCAACAGTAGCTTTGGGAGACGCGCTTTTTGATGTTCTCAAAGGAGAATCGTCATGGCCAAACAACGGATCGACGTCGTACTAAATACCGACTCTATCAAATCGTACATCAACCACGAAAGCATCGAACAACTGAATGAATCATACTACGAACACTTGAATTTGAATGCCGATCTACTTACGAAGACAGAGAAAGAGTTATTCTTTCGCTTATCGCAATATGCAGTCAAGCATTGTGGAGTGGCCTATATCTCAATGAATAAGCTTGCTGGGGTAGTAGGGTGCAGTCGGAAAACTGTCCTTCGCGCCTATAAGAAGTTCAAGAGCTTAAGTATGATCGAAGTGTTTCATGCGAAACGGAAATCAGATAATCGCCAAACGTCTAGTATTATCCGCTTCGTGAAATTACAAAAAGAGACTAAGACTGTGAATGTGGTAAATGAAATAATTGAGGATGTCTCAGAAGATGTCCCACAAGAAACCGGTCAAAATGTCCCAGCAGTAAGCTCTTCTCTTTTAGGCTCTCAAAAATCTTTAGATCTTAAAACATTCGATACACCGAATGCTCAAATTGAAAATCCAGTGACAGCTTTCGAGGGAAGTGAAGACTTGCATCGTGCATTACTTCCACTTGCGTTATCAGAACGAAAGAAGGTCGAATTACTTAATACGTTGGGTACACGCTCACTGCAGCGCACACTCATCAATATGTTAATCAAAGAATTTCCTGCATTCATGCGTAATTTTGATGTACTTAATCATTTGGGATTGGTGAAGTCCGCCGTAGCACGAACAGTTCATGTGTCGAAGGAAAAGGAGGTAAAGAATATGTTGGGGTATTTCGTGAAGACATTGGGGAACTTGCTTCGGGAAGAAATGAAAAAAGAAGTCGTCGACCTTGTCCTTGGAGATGTTTTGGACGCAATCGACGAGCAGGAGTGTTATGTATCGGTTTGTGAGGAACAGGCACGTCTTTGGAGTCCTGTATGGTGTCATGAGGTGTACGAGAGTGTGTTGGCGTTGATTTCGGTGCAATATAGGACTGCCTGAAATAAAAAGTACCAAGGGAAGGGGATTATTTTTTCCTATTTCCCCTGTAAAATCAACCTTTTAGCTGTTTTGCTAATGCTTCGCGAGCGGCTAAGAAAAGTTGATCTAATTGTTTGTCGTTAAGGCTGTACCCGAAGTATTTATGTACTTCTTTGTGTAAAAATAGTTTTAGCGTAACCTCATAATTATCCGCACTAAGGTTTGGATACTTTCGTCCAACCTCTGTGATGGCGGCCTCGAACAAGATGGCCAATAATTCTTGATCTGTGATATAGGCTGAGAACTTCTTGCTGTTCATGATTTTCTTCACTCCTAGTGCGAGTAGTGCTGCTAACGCTCCTACTCCTGCAATACTCAATTCAAATAAAATGTCTGCCATGCTTAATCCAATCCTTTCTCTTCTTGGACTTCCTCGACAATTTCTTCGAGGTTTGCGTTTTCAGTGAGTGCTTCCTCAGCGTTCTCTAGCATCGCCTCAAGCGATTCTGTTTTGCGACGTGTCCAAAGCAACCAAGGGCTTAAATCTTTATGACCCGCTTGAACCATGTTCTCTAGAACGGACTGGGCTTCACGAAGGAACATGATACAGTATGAAAGTGTCCCGACTAACCCTGCGACGTCCTGAAGCTGTTCAAAGCGGTAAACTAACCCGACCAATACGATGACGATCATGTATGAAAGTAGTTTGCGACGAGTCCCGATCCACATCTTATGACTCGATAGTGCCTTAGTTCGGATTGCTTTAAAAAAGCCACCTGACTCGCGTGAGATGGCATAATACTTGGTGATTAAGTCTAAGATGAGTAATCCGAGTGTGATCATGGCATATGTGCGGTAACTCTCTGTCGGGAAACAGATATACGAAAAAATACCGCCAAGCCATATTAGATATGGGTTGACGGTCAACCAAGCACTTGCCATGTAATCGATAACCTCTTCCTTGTAGAGTCTTAATTCTTTTAACAAAATCATCATCTCCATTTCCGATTTTTCTCGCATGGAGATTACGTCAACTTCGTCAATTTCTTGTTAGCTGAAACGTAGAAGATTTGACCTTTCGAGTTTTTAACTTTGTACCAGTTCTTGTCTGAAGTCGTAGCGAGGTATTCGAGTGTCATATTCTTTTTCATGACCGCATAGACGACATCTTTCCCCATCTCTGGTTTCGTCCGCATGTTGACGTCAGCGAGAGCCGTTACTTCTTTGGCTTTGCTGGGTGTAGGCTTTTTCATAACCGGAGCCTTTACGATTAATTTGTCACCGATTTGAAGTGAATCCGACTTTAATTTATTCCACGTCATGAGATCGCGGACTGTGACTTTGTATTTGATTGCAATCTTAGTAAGGTTGTCTCCACGAACGACTGTATACGTATCTTTCGCGTCTTTCTTGACCGCTTTCTTAACAGTCGCGTTTTGGACGACTGCTTTCGCTTTCTGAACAGCCAAATCAACTGCTGAAGGTTTCTGACCGCGTACAGCGTCATACAGCTCAAAGTGAGGAGCATCGTAGAACGACTTCCAATCTCCACCCCAATCGAACCCTTGTTTTTTCATTTCAGCGACTACTTTTCGGAAGTCTGCGTCAACGACCCATTTCGCTTTTGTGATTGAGCCATCATATAAGAAGAAATCGACCGCTACCCCGAAATTGTGGTTCGATTGTCCACCACGCGCTTGCGTGACGACACTACCTGGAGTAGTGCGTCCTTGTGCGTAAAGAGCATTCTGTTCAGCGATTGAGCGATATCCTTGAGCGACACCAACATAGATTCCCTGTTTGTGCATCTCAGTAATGACGTAACGAACTTTGTCTGCGACGATTTTCTTCATGCCTGGGTTGTTAAGACGAACGTTTGCTTTTTCTAATAATTGAGTTAATGTGATTGCCATGTGTAAGTTTCCCCTTTTGTGTTTCGAGATTATGTAATGCGATCTATATAAAAAAGGGAGAGACCGTAGTCCCTCCCTTTGTACTTAAATTAAATGGCGTCCTGAAGATCAGAGATCTCTTTTTGTAATGATTCAATCTCTAACTGTTGTTGTTGTACGGCTTTCCAGAGCATCGAGGTTAAAGCGTACACGTTGATAGAGTCACTTTCTCCTCCGCGAAGCAGCATAGGTACAGCTTCTGCGAGAACTCCGATTTGTTTGTTTTCGAAATTAAACTCATCTACATCCGACTGATAATGATATGTATAAATATTTACGGATTTAACAAAATCAATTGCATCCTCGTTATATACTTCGATATTAGTCTTGCGAGTAACGGAAGACGTAAGGGCGACACCTGACGCATAAACCTTCCCAGGAGCATAAATATTGCTTGAACCAATGCTTACATTGCTTGTACCTGGAGTATTATTAAATGCTCCTCCAATACCTAGTCCATCCATAAAAGTAATACCGTTGGGAGAAGTAAATTTCATTTCGTTATACGCATAGAAGTACATCTTATAGTCAGATTGAATGTCTAATCGAGGATTCGTTCCAATCGCAGCGATTCGATAAACCATACGACCCCAAGCCGACTCGCTCTCTATTACGTCCATCCGTAATCGAGAGGTTGTATCCATTGTGCTTTGTGCGTAGAAACCATAGTTGCCATCTAACCCTACGGTTTGGTTTGTCCCTGTGGTTGGAGTGTAAACAGTGACACCGATAAATCCGTTTGAGATGGAAGCGAATTCAGCAGATCCTGAGCCATATTTATAACTCCGCATCTCTCCACCGTCTAACGTGATCCATCCTGTAGTTGTACTTACATATGTGTTAAAACTTAATCCTGATATTGTCCCTGCGCTAATCCGGTTAGCTGCAATCGTCCCGGTGTAAAGACCGTACTGATCAATATATGTCCCGTTTGGAACATTAGGTTTACCTGAAACATCGTCCCAGTTCACTGCCATTTTATTTGTGTTATTCCAGTTGATTGCTCCGCCGTCGATAACGACATTTTTTAGTGTCAGCTTTCCTTCTGTATTTATGTAGAAAACATCTGTTGCGGTGATCTTGTTCCTCATCTTGAATCCGCTCGAAGGGTTCATTGAAATGATATAGTCGTTGTTCTCATTTACGAATCCTTCTGTTTTGTTCATTCGAACACCAAATCCACCGTTTGTGATTTCAAAAGAAGCATTATCTAATTTCATGCCGAATGTCCCAAACTGGATAATGTTTTCTCCGTTTGCGTTTTTAACGACACCAGATTTAAAGTCTGCGTTAACGATCTTCATATCTGTAGCAGTAATCTTTTGTGTGTTTAAGTTTCCGTCCGTATCCGTCCAAAGAAGCTTCTCAATATTTTCTCCGACGTACTTAGCGATATAAAAACCTTCGTTATCAACAATCCCAACCTGATTTCTACGATTGTCTACTACTAAACCAAAACGGTCAGCGTCTCCAGAGTTTGAGAGTAGACCGATCTTCATTACCTCCTCGTCTGAACGATTTGAAATTGAAATCTTATTTCCTAACATTCGAACGATCCCATCTTCGTCTTCGATGGTTAAATTAACACCGGCAATAATCTTCCCGAAGACTCTTTCCCCAACGATACCTTGAGGTGTAATCGCAACACTCCAAGAGACACCTTCGTCTTTTGTGATAGCCATACGACCATTCTGAATAACAAGGTATTCGTTTCTGTTTTCGTAGTCACGACTTGTCAATCCGCGAGCAGAGAATTCTGTTAGTCCTGCAGCTCCGCCAGTGACTTTCTTTCCGACGGCATCGAAGTTCTGATTAATCAAAGCGTTGATTGTCCCATTGTTTTCAACGCTCAAGTCCCACTTATATTTGCTCTCATTTACGACTGTAGAAGCGAAAGAAGCCTGATAGATCATTTTTAAAAACTTGTCAGCAGAGTCCTCTTCGCTAGAAAAGTTTGCAATCTGTAGGTCTAATGACTTTTCATAGTAGTTTCGTGTAATACCCAGAATCTTACCTTCTAGTACACGATGCTCCCAGTCATCTTCTGTTCGAACGGTGTCACCAAGATAAAGCTGCTTGTGTGCGAAAGGAGTCTCAAGGGAAGATAAGAAGTCCACGACACTTACGTTCATATTAAGAGAAGGTCTACTAAACTCTTTGAATGCCTTACGTCCTTCTTCTAGTAAATCCTTCGCTTCTGTGATTGAATCGTTCGACCATTCTTTACGAATGATGTAGTATGAACGCTCTTTTATTTGTTCTGGTGTAAAGTTATTACGGATCAATAGTTGCTCTTTTAAAAGGCCTAATTGTCCACCTGAAGCACCGAGCTCAACATACCCTGTGTCGTAGTATGAATCTCCAGCTAAATCAGATAAGAGAGCGACCAATGAATCAATTTGCTCCTGAAACTGAGCAATTTTATCTACGATGACTTGCTTTTCAGCTTCATAAGTTGGATTCGAAACACCATTATTTGTACCGAGCCAAATATCGATTTGCTCTTGCTTCTTGACTAGCTCCGTGTCCTCGATAGATTTTTCAGTCTCAATATCACTAATTTGCTTCATATATGTCTCAAGCTGAAGAAGAATTGTCTGAAATGAGGGAGTTAAATCTTCTATTTTTTTCGCATACTTGACGATTGATCCAGCCAATGAATCAGACATGAACATACTGCTTTTGATAACATTTCCATTAGTGTCTTCTTGGTAAGGGTAAAGAAAGTAGCTAAAGTCTTCGATATATGTAGAACCAGTAGGGTTAATTTCACGAATTGTGAGTCCTTCTGAACCGTACAGAGTAAGCTGCGTAGCAAGACTGTCTGAGCTAGAATCTTTACTCATAGATAACAAATAGTTATCGTAAGTCAGCTTTAAGCCTCGATTGCGTCCTACTTTGTCCGGGTGTTTGAAATGAATTTTTGAATTTAAGTCGTCATAGACGGGGATTGCTCCGAACTTTTCTGCCGCTGCAACAACCAATTCTCCTAGTGAACCATCGTGCGTAAATTCACGACGCTTTAGTTCAAACTCAATATCCACATTCCCTAATGCCCACATCGTATCCTCGTCACGATCAACGGTCTCTCGAATGATTTCAGAGAGTGTCCATGAAGAATAATCAAGACCATCTGGATTAGTATTCTCAACTGTTGAAAATGATTTGATTGGGATGTCAGATAATGTGTATGCCGTTGATTTTGCTGTAATCATCGCTTTCTTACTATCTACGTCAATATTACGGCTGCTAATGATATACCAACGCTCTTCACCTTCGGTGCTAAGACGAATCAACATACGCTCCAATAGTTTTTGTGCGTTGAGATTAACTTTGTTCTCTTCTAACGTTTCGTACTTCAAAGGAACACTGAAGGTTAGTTCCGTCAATTGTCCAAGGTTAAAGTTTTCAGTCTCGTCCTGAACCTCGCTGAGACGAGCAATGACTTTTCTATCTGGTCTAGCTAAATGAAGGACTGGCCGTTCAATAGGGGGTTGAGCATCAAAATACATATCGTGTGTTCTCCTTAAATACAAAAAGACGCCCCGAAGGACGCCTCTCGTTAATATTTTGTGTTTGTCTTCCTGGTCACGACCAGTTGTTCTTCATCTTGTTAAGCTTAGAATTCAAGTAGTACTGTCGAAAGATTCGTTAAGCAAACTTTTCAAAAATGGCATCAATATAATCAATAATAAACAAAGATATAGCCACCAGTATTTTAAAAAGAAGGAAACCTCATTTAGCGTAGTAATATCTCTTATGAAATACTCTAACATTCACTTCATTCCTCCGATGTTTGATTTTTTTGTTCAACAGCTTGACATTGAATAGCATCAATCACTTCCGCCACTTCTCCGTAAGGTTCTTTTACAAGCGCGTTCAAAACCTTTTGCGCCTGTTGTTCTGATAGTTCAAATGTAAAATTCATTGTTACCACTCCAAATGATTTATTTCTTCATAATTAATATGAGGATACTGTTTTAAATATTTTTCCTTACACCCACATGTTGAACATTTGTGTTCATATTTAGGGGGATTACTAAAAAAAACTTTTCCTGTCGTTTCCATTTGACCTGGAATTCTGTTTTCCTTAAAACATAGATCACAAAACATGCGAGTTTTAAAGAAATACAAGTTCATTCTTCCCTCCATTAGACCGCCTCCATTGCGAATTTTCGACGTATACCACTTGATGACGTAAGGTACAGGAAAGCTCCATCGTATTCGATAGAATGATTGGCTGGTGTTGTAAGTAGTGTCCCCGCATTAATCCGAATGGGTGCCACGGTACTCGAACCAGCTCCAATATGAAGCTTTGCTAAAGGTGCGTTTATTCCAATTCCAACACGTAAATTAATCAAGTCTCCATAGATTAAATCACCTAACGACATGTAGTTGCTGGTTGTCGCGGTTGGGGTATTGATAGATTGACCAACCAGAATATTATTGTCACCCGTTGTTAGTAGAAGACCTGAACTTTGTCCAATCACTGTATTTTTTTGCCCTGATGTCAAATTCCGCATACTATCTTGACCAATAATAGTATTAGAAGATCCAGAAACCAAACTCAGTAAAGTGGTTCGACCCATAGCAGTATTACCTGTTCCACTTGAAAGATTTAGTAACACCTGTTGACCTATCGCCGTATTATTACTACCTGTTGATTTGTTTAATGCTTGATAACCAATTGCGGTCAATCCTGCTCCATCTAAGTTGGATGCTAGTGCATATGCTCCTATTGCTGTATTGTTGTTTTGTGTTGATAGTCTGAGTGCGTGTTGTCCAATTGCTACATTAAAGCTTGTCGTTGTGTTGTCTCGCAAAGCATTATATCCGATGGCAACATTGTAGCTACCTGTTGTATTCTTATCGAGAGAAACTGTACCGATGGAAATATTATAGCTTCCCGTTGTTGTGTACCATCCTGAATCTGCTCCGATAGCAACGTTATAATCCCCTGTTGTTAACCGATGTAGTGCGTATGAACCGATAGCAACGTTTCGCGCTCCTGAAATGTTTTCAAATAAAGACCAGCGACCAAGCGCAATATTACGGGAACCATTCACGTTTTTATAAAGAGATTGATAGCCCATAGCAACATTCCAGAAACCTGATAAGTTATTTTCCATTGCTCCATGACCGATAGCCGTGTTCATCTCACCTGAGGTGTTGTGTTCACCGGCCGCGTTTCCTAAAAATACATTGTTTAAGGTTTTTTTAGCTGGTCGAATTTCAAGTACATTTTCACCTGTGCTACTTTTTATTTTAAATGTAGCAGGAACGATACCCACAATTTCTTTGACGGAAATATTTTTAATTAATCCCGTAAAGTCGGTCGTCGGCGTGATGGTTAAATTCCCTGACCCAATTGATTGTATTCCTTTTGAATACGTAATTAAGCTCCCTACCGCTTGGTACATTTCAAACGGTGCCGAGTTTCCGATTGTTACTTTAAACTTGAAACCACTGTTGAGAGTGTCAGTATCTTCTACCGTCATCACGACTTGATATTGCTTTCCGTCTGTCGCTGCCAGTGGGTATGAAAGAGGTGATACGTTTCCAGTGACATGTTGAAACCCGTTTGTGAAGTCTCCAGTCCACCCTATAGAAGTCCATCCTGCGGGAGTGAGCAGCTCACTTCCGAGCGGCGCTGTTTCCGAACTGGATGCGACCTTTAGGTTTTCCTCAACATTTGTGACACGTGTTTCAACGGCGTTGATAGCTGTCGGATCAATGTCTTGAATCTCTACCCAAGTCGAACCATTCTGCCGGTATACTTTTCCTGTGTCGCGCGCCATTGAAGTATAACCTTCTTCTGCGGAAGGATAGGTCGTAGATAACAAAGAAAAGCTATTGACAGGCTCCTTCCATATCAATTTTGAGGAATTAATAATTCTATTGCTTAAATTTAGTTCTATTTCTTTTGATGTGTTTTCAACGTCATGTCGTAGCTCTGTCAATTGATTATTATAGGAATCAATATTTCTATTTACACCATCTATATAAGCATCCAAGCTCTCATGATTTCCATCTTTGTTGTGATAAATACGATCCGAAGGAAGAGAGATATTTCCTTTTCCTTTATATCGAACAATTACTGTATTATTAAAGCCACTGAAAAAGTACAGGACTCCATAAGTGTAATCTACGAAAAATTCATTTTCTTTAGCGTTATTAGTGTCAATTTCGAAATATCCGTCCACCAAGACGCCGTTTTGTTTAACTGGCAATTCAGACAAAACAACTCGACCGTCAACTTGTTTTAGCGTCTCTACTTTATCTACATAAGGATCTATCATTGAACCATCTCTTAATTGATATAAGAATGGACTAGGTGTTTGAAAATTCATTGTTCATTGCTCCTTAAATCTCTATTTATATATTAACGATACTTTTCACGGTATCTAAATTTAAAACTAGCGTTCCCAACTAGCTGAATAGGAGAGACACCAGTCTCAACTTCTAAGTATTCCTCGTTACAAACATCATAACGATAGGTTTCAGGCAGTGATGATTCGAGATATTTGTTTAGGCAATCTATAATCAACACCTCTCCTGACGCCATTTGTTTCACCTCAAGGGTTTGTCCTGTTCGGACGTTTATCACTTTGACTGGACTTCCGCTCGAAATATTACCTTTTGCAGTAATCTCGATAAGTGGGAAGAGTGACCTAGTACCCGTATTTTGAAAGCTAAAAGTGGTCGCACTCTTAAAATCAAGTGCTTGAATCGGACTCCACCAATATGGGGAGTTGGTAACGAATGACACTTCGATGTACCCTTGGTAGCCGTCATGCTTAAGAGATGGCTCTCCATCAATCATGGCGTAGATGACGCGATCAGGACGTTCGTCAAAATAGAACGGTTTATAGTAATCGACGTCTAGCCAATTTCGAATGATATCGAGTTGCCTTTCATCGACCCCATGTTCAAGATACAAGGACATGTTGAAGTTGATGTTCTCTCGCGTAATCGACTTGAAGAGACTAAAGTCTCGATTCTTGACTGATTCGGATTCAACCGTCCGACTTGCGATTAAGGAGTCTTCAAATAGTCCACCACCCGTCGAAACCTGTACTACACCATAATGCATCGAAGGAATCCCGTCATATGTAAATCCTAGAAAGTGTTTCAAATAATTCTCACCACCATTAAAAGTATCTTTTTATCCATAAGAAAAGAGAGGAGGGGAAACCCTCACTCTCAGAACCGTTTGTTGAATTTGTTTTGCTGCAAGTTGATAAGTTCTTTTGCAAACTCTCTTGCACCTTGTTTGCCGTCTTTGATTTGGTTATTCGAGAAGTCCAGATGGATATTCTCAATCATGACACCATCGTCTCGACGTTGAGCGATGTTCGGTTTCGTCTTCACACCGTTCATCATCTTCCACAATGCTTGCATAGGCTTCATCATAGCGTCTGTTTGCTTAATTGTTTTCAACAAGTTCGCAGTCTGTTGCTCGGTCAAGACGAGTTCCTTTTTATGAAGGATAGCCATAGCACCAGACTCAGGGATATTACCCGGAGTCATACCACCTGTTTTGAACTTAGCAATCTTGTCTTTAAGAACGTATCCCTTTTTGCCGTCAGCTTCCACTTGGTAGTAAAGGCCTTTGTCTCCAAGGATTTTAACTTTCGTCCCTTTGTCGATCATCTTGATTGCATTGTCTTTAAGGTAATAAGGATCTTTGCGAAGTGCTACATCTTCTGCAGCTTTTGAAGTACCTGTCTTCGTATCTTTTACCTTGTTGATCAAGTCATTATACAGGGCGTCCAACTCACGTTGGGAGATGATAGACTGGCTTCTCAAGTCATCTAATGCTTGCGTGAACCGAGAAGCGACCTTCCACCGGTCATCATCGTTCTTTGCATTTTCGAAGTCTTTTTTGTATTTAGAAGTGATTTCATTTTCCATCGTGTCTATGTACTTCTCTTTTTCTTTCATCGCTTCTAGATAGATATCGTACCCACCTTGACCAGCTTCCGCCTTAACTTTAGACAAGCGAGCTTTAGCTCCACTACTGCTATACTTGTAGTCTTCTTGGAAGTCATCAATGATTTTACGCATGTCTTGAATCTTATCTTGGTGTTTGTCATCGAATCCTGTTCCGTACTTAGTCGAAACGTTCGTCGTAGACAGCTCACTATTCTTAACCCAGCCTACTTGACCGTTATCAAGCTTTATCTGAGAATGAGAGTCTGTCTTACGAATGACCTCATACTGACGACCATGCATGAGCGACCCGATAATTTTCCCATTTACAGAGTCCCTTACGTCAATACCTTGTCCGCTTTTAGCTTGATTCGCATACATCTTGTATGCTCCTTCAGCGTTATCGTTCGAATGGTCATCACCAGCTGAAGGGGTAGGGGCTGTCGTATTGAAATTTTCATCTTTCATTCGCTTCATTAAATCAAGAACTTCCTTGAGTTTGGCAATGATATTGTTCTCAATTGAATCCCCAAGAAGGTCATAGGCAGTAGAGCCGTCTGCAGCCAATTTATCCAAAGCTTTCTTGAGATGGTCTGACATCGCAATGGTCTTCAGATCAGTCTCATCGTAAAGTTCTGCCATGTCACCGACGATTCCTTTGAACGTGTCTCCTGAGTTGTCTAAGACTTCTTTAAAGTATTTCGATGTCCCTTTGAGCATATCTTTCGCCATTGCCTCAGCGTTATCATAATGGCCTTTCATTATCTGGTCACGAATCGCTCCCCATTTACGTTCGTCGTTCAATAACTCGTCATAAGACTTGTTGAGCTGCTCCTTCATATCTTCGTAGAGCTGTTCTTCTGCCTCGCGGCGTTTCTCTAAGAGTTTTTCGTAGTCATCGAAAGCTTTGTCTTCTGCTTCTTTCTTCTTGTCCATGTTTTCATTGTAAGCGTCTCGTTCGTCTTCAAGCGCCTCGCGCTGTTTGTCGCGATTACGATCATAGAGGTAGTCAGAACGTTCTTTCTCTAAGTCTTCGAGTTGCTTAAGCAATTCTTTTCTCTTCGCTTTCGCCTCGTATGAATCGTCGAGAGACAATGCGTTCAATTGCTTCCGAATGTCTGCTTCGTTCTTCGCGAACTCATCCATTTGTTTCTTGTTCGAACGAGAATCATCTTCTTTATCCATTGCTTTCAGTCGGTCGTCGATAAATTTGTTGTATTTATCTTGCTCGTCATCCATCTGCTTCATTTTTTCTTCGTGAGCATTCCGTTGCTTATTCAGTGCGATATCGTAAGAACGCATACGCTTTTCTTCGACTTCTTCAATCGCTTTAATCTCGGCATCTCGTCGTTGTTCAATTGCATCACGCAATGTGTCGATGATACTATCTGCTTGTCCTGCCAGCATCTCACGTTGGGCATTGTTTAGATCTATAATCGACTGTTCGAGACCGAGTAGCTCTTCAGAATACTTCTGGACGAGTTCAAGTTGATCTTTATACATTTGAGACGTTCGACCATATTTTTTCTGAACTTCTGCAAGCTTCTTGACCTCATAGTCCATCGCGCGTTTCTTAATTGCAAAGAGACGCTTCGTATTAGCTTCTTGCTCGACAGTGTAACGATAGTTCTTAATCTGATCAGTATTCGATTCCCCGACTAAGACTGACTTTCTTCGGTCAAGGTAAGCGTTTCTTTCTGTATACTTGTTACCCTGCACACGTTCGAGTCGTTCACGTAAAGAAGCTTTATCACGCAAGAGATCAGCTAGAGCATCAAGTTCTTCATATTTCTCTTGTTTAAGTGCTCGTTTTAAGTCTGCCTTACGTTGAAGAAGCTCAGCACGACGAGCCGTGGTAAGATATTTTGCACTCTTGCCAGTTAAGTCTTCTGTGATTTGAGAAATTTCTTGCTCCGTTTTGATTCTTTGTTTCTTCGCATTTGTAAGCAACATTTCATCAACTTTAATACCACTTTCAGTTGAACCGCTCATGCGTTCTCTACGGGCTCTTAGGTCTTCTTCTTCTCTTACAAACTCTTCATATGCTTGATGAACCATGTCTGCCCGGTTTGTAAACAATTCAAGGTAAGCTTGAGACAAAGCGTCTTTTTGTTCGTTTAAAGAAATTTCTGCGTCGCGTTCAGCTTGTTTTTGAGCAGCAAGAGCAGCTTTCGTTTCGGCAGCTTTCTTTTTAGCGTCCGCCTTTTTTTTGGCTTCAGACTCTGTTTTAGGGTTAGAGCTCTTAGACTTATTCGAGCTAGATGATCCAGATCCAGAACTTGCGAACATCTCTTTATAGAAAAATTCAACATTGCCTAACCAGTTTTTGTTTAGGCCATTAGGGTCATTGGCGGCATTTCTAGGTGCGTATTTTTTTTGAATCGCTGACAATGTTTTTTTATCAGAGTAATTTTTTGCAAGGTTTTTAATATGCGACTCAATACCTTGATTGATATTGTCAAACTGAATAAGCTTCTTCCAATTTGAAGAAGGGCTCATCATTCCACCGACGTTATGCTTGTATTTGATTCCGTCGCTGGTTCCGCGACCAGTTTCAGCCATCGCAATTGCCATCGCAAGGACAGGGTCAACACCATACTGTTTTCCGAACTTCTCAAAAAGGTCTTCTTTACCTTTTAGCAGTCCACTTGCATAACCATCCTTGATTTTGTTCGTAGGCTTTTTCAAGTAAGATAGAGGAGACTTAGATGATGAGCTCGTCTTAACCGCGCTAGAAGATATAGATGATGTAGACATCGAAGAAACAGACGCCTTGGTTGAGCCAGAAGACCATTTATAGGTTGTCTTTTTGCCTGACTCAGCAGATTTAGCGGACGAAGTAGGGTTGACTAGACCTTTTCCCCACTGAGATTTCTGCCCGTTTTGAGCACTGTTAATCTTTCTGATTTCATAATGCAAGTGTGCTCCAGTAGAATTTCCAGTACTACCAATTGAGCCGATCTGCTGACCAACACCGACCTTTTGCCCAGTTTTAACCGTGATCTTGCTTAAATGAGCGTGGAAGTGAAGATAACTTCCAGACTGGATAACAACTGTGTTTCCGTATTGCCAAGGAACTCCCCACTTAGCGTTCGTACCACCTGCATGAACTACCGTTCCGTTGACGCGTGAATCGAGTCGTTCTCCGTTGTACCCTTTTAAATCAATACCTTCGTGAACCCACGTTTTACCATTTATTGTTCTCTTCTGACCGTAAGGACTATTTGTTGTTCCCCAACCGGATAGAACTTTTGAGCCGGTCTTCTTAAATCCGCTACTACTAGACCCAGAGCTCTTAGACCCACCGCTACTCGCCGGAGGCTTATATGTCGTAGTATCTTTTGGCTTGGTTGTTTGTTTGATTTTGCCGTCTTTATCTACGACGTAAGTAACTTCGCCATTACTGACACCGGTAGTAGGGATAAGTTTCTTTTTCTTATTCGCATCTTCAAGAGCTTTTTCATAAGCATTTGTTGCTTCAATTTGCTTCTTAAGTAAGTCAATCTCTTTCTTTATCGATTCACTATACGCCTTAGACCCTTTAACATACTTTTGACGTCTACTTTGCTGTTTCTCTAAGGCTCGTGTTGCCTTGTCGATAGCTTCAGTATATTTATTCGTAAGATATGTAGAATCAGTTAGGGTTTCCTGTTTATCTTTTTCTGACTCAGTGGTTTTCTTATTCTGCTCTTCGGCCGCTTTATTTGCTTTATTAAGGTCTTTGATTGATGCCCCCATACCCTCAGTAATGATGGCAGCAGAAGCGTCTAATGCTTTGATCTGACCTAGCACGTTCTCAAGGGCACGATAGTAAGGATTATAGTCTGTCCGCGTGTTGACGTCGTAAGCGTGCATGATACCACGAGCATTAGGATCTGGATTGCTACGCTCCAATTCGATTAACGCTTGCATTTGTTGCTTCTTAACTTCAACGAGCATCAGCTCCGCTTGAGCAACAGTTTTGATGGATTTAATCTTGCTATTCGCGAGGTAGGCTGAGTACTTAGATTCTGTTAGCGTATTTAAGAGAGAGACTTTCTGTTGAGCAACCTTATCTTTGAATTGCTTAAGTTGGGCTTCTCGTAAAGCTTCAACTGCTTTCTGGTTTAACTTAACTACGCCATTTTCAACTTTAAAAGCACTAGCCAATTGTGGCATTTTTTTAACAAGACTCATCATTTCATCCGCTGTAAACGTATGTCCATTTGCAGCGTCCAAGAGAATCTCATTATATCCACCTAGCGTGTCTGTGAAAGCAGAGAACTCGTCGTCAGTGTAACCAAGTTGTTCGGCTAAAGTAGATGCTCCGGCGGTAGCCATGTCTGCAGCATCCGCAAATTCTCCCATAGCGTCTGTAGCTTCCATTTGTGCTGCTTTTAGATTAAGAGCTGCAACTTGAGCATCGCCCATAGTCATATTAGAATCGACTAACTCTTTATCTGCAGCAGAAACCTTATAGCCAAAGCTATCAAAGAGAGGGATATTCTTGCTAACAGTAGAGGCGATAGATGATAACTCGGTGTTTAGCTTACTGTATTCAAGAGATTCTTTATCGCTTAGCGAACCCTGCTGCTCTAGCTCACGTTTTCTAGCAGTTAAAATCTCAATTTTAGAGATTGAATTTTCTACAAAGCTATTGAACTGAGACCCTTGATCTTGTTTGCTTGAGGCACTAAATATTTTCTCGTCGATCGTCGGCATATCTGCCATATCTTTTGAAATCCCTGCAAGGATATCTTTTAACTCTTTTACTTTTTTCTTTCCTTCATCTGTTTTATCGTTATAGAGAACTGCCCCGTCAACCTGGTCAAGTAGGCTGTCTACAACTTTTCGTTGCTCTTTACTCATAGAGTCATAACCGATTTCTTGTTTACGCTCTAGGTCAAAGATATCTTGTTTAAGTTTTAAAACTTCAGCGGTTTTCTCAGCACGAGCACTTTCTGCTTGAGCTCGTTTTATCTCTTCTTTGATCGCATTTTTAGCTTGGTCTTGTTCCGAAACCTGTGGAGTCCCACCGTCTTTGGCAGAGAGATAAATTTCTGGCGGTTTACTTTTGTTTGTTTGCTTAGCTACCTTAAGAGCTTTTTCAAGTCTCTCTTTAGCTTTTTCCATATCAGCAAGTTCTTCTTCACTATCATTCAGATTGTCTTTCTTTTTGAGTAATTTTTCTTTGCTCTTTAAAGCTTCTAACTCTTTAAGTTGTTCGACGTGTTTCTTGATTGAGACAGAAGTAGATAAGTGAGTTCGACCTTGTTCATCAACTTTCGCTACAAGTTCCGGCATATAGTTGCCTAATTGTTTCTGGGTCTGATAGAAAAGTTCTGTTTCTTGAGCTGTTTTGTTCGTTTTACTCTTGAGTTCTTCGTAGCGATCCACAAGTTCATCGATAGAATCTTTGTTGTCGCTATACGTCTTGATTTGATTATTCATTTTCTTCTCAAGAGCATCAGCTTCATTCTTAGCTTCAGCGAACTTCTTAACGATCCAACCGATAGCAGCCGTAATACCTGCTAAAGCAAGACCTACACCTAAAGAAGTAATCATCATCATACCGATTGATTTACCAACACCTGCAATAGCACCACTAAGAACTCTCATTCCTGCACCGGCAGTTTTTCCTCCAGATTTCATGCGATCCATAAAGGTTAGAGTTTGAGCAGATTGAGCGTTTACTCCTGCAGTAGATTGACGTTGTTCTTTAAGAACTTCTTGTTGGAACTGGTATTCATATGTAACCGCTTGAAGCTTATCTTTTAAGTAATCTAATGCTCCACCTTGCGTAGCG
The DNA here is from genome assembly GCF_018618595.1 of Exiguobacterium sp. s133. Lineage (NCBI taxonomy): Bacteria > Bacillati > Bacillota > Bacilli > Caryophanales > Exiguobacterium > Exiguobacterium sp. s133. The sequence goes on along the minus strand of NZ_JACSMK010000012.1, from coordinate 31,747 downwards.
AAACCGCGAAGAGTAGGGTTCATTAGCGTCGCTAATCCTCCCATTGCAGCAGTTACCATCCCTAATCCTAAAAGTAAGTTTCCTTTAGAAGGATCAAGATTAATAATTGCGTTAAGAGCATTTGTCATTTCTTTCAGAGCATTTACACCTAAGATAATTCCGTCCATCATGAATGATTTAGACGCTGTAATTGCAAACTCTTGCCATGCAACTTCTAAAGAGTTGATTTTAGATTGGGCAGACTCAAGGTATCGGGCATTCTCTTGTAATGCTGACCCTTGCGAATTTTCTGAAACAGTTGTTGCTTTTAATGCTGCATCATAGTTCTGCATCAAACCTACGACATTCTGTTACTTTCATGCGTAAGCATTACTGACCATCAGTTGATGGCGGAGGAGGTTCTTCCAAGAGTGTCTTTACACTCGACCTTCCCTCTGTACCTTCTTTAAGATTATACGTACAGTTCAGACTATAGATTCTCCAGTTTAAAGGAGCTGAACGCTTAGTCGTTACGGCTCTATTCTATTGAATAGTTACCTCGGTATTACCTATCTCTAGGCTTCTACCGATATCAGTTCAGTTTATTACTCTTAGGTTTCCCTAAGAGACGGCTCATATTGTTTACCGCGTCAGTTGATGCACTCCTGCGAGTTGTTTCCCTAATCCCTGTTGTTGGGCGTTAGAGAGGGTATTCCATTTTTTAGATAGGTCTCCCATAATGTCACCGAATTTACGAGTCGAACCATCTGCTTCGTAAACAGCGATATTAATTTCTTTAAGTGCTTCTACCGAACCACCCATTGTAATACGTGAGAAAATTGTTTTCATGGCATTCATTCTGTTACTTTCATATTCTTACGAATACTACTGACTACCAGAAGGTAGCGGAGAAGGTTCTTCTTGAAAGTGTCTTTACACTTGACCTTCTCTCTGCACTTTCATTTTAAGGTTATTGGTGCAGATCAGACTATATCATCAACCGATGCGGATCGGTGCTCTACGTGTAGTCGTTAAGGGGAATGATAACGTTTTGATTGCTCGCTAACCGTTAAACGGATTTGCTATCAATCTTCCCTTGGGGTTACGTTCCTCAACGCTTTCCCCGATATAGTAGAGTTATTCGAAATCGATTACTCGATTAAGCGGCATTTTGTTTACCGACTGTTGCCCCTGAATCACGTGTTACTTCTTGGATAGCAGAAATATAACCAAGTAATTCATCCATGCTAACTCCGTATAGATTTGCCGCTGCTGCAGCTTTCCCCATACCAGTCGCTAGATCTTTTGTAGTTGTGCTGAAGGAATTATCGACCTCGTTCATTTTATCAATGATGCTCATTGATTCTTCAGCTTTTACATTAAACACACTCATACCAGTGATGAGTGTAGCGGACATTTCTTCTGGTGATAAATCAGATACGTTCGATGCGATCGTCGCAGTCTTAGTCAATGCCTGAAGTTGTTGCATTGTATAGTCACCAGACTTAGCGAGGTTTTCCATCGCGTAGTTGATGTCTGTAACTGTCTTCCCGAGTTCTTTTGCTAAATCAATATTCCCGCGAAGTAATTCATCAAAGTTTGTATCGGCGTTCATAACACGCTTCAAGTTTGTCATTTGTGTGTCTACTTCAATAATAACTTGATACATCGATTGTAAGGCTTGAATCGGAGCGTAAAATGCAGTACTTGCAGCCATCCATACAGGGAACTTTTCGAACGCGGTACGCATCGCGTATCCTACTGTATCTGTTGCACCACGAAGGTCTTTAATCTCGTTCTTTAATCCAATTGCACGAGCACGAATTTGAGCCAGGTGGTCAGCGTAAGAAACAAGCTGTCTGTTTCCGTCCGCGTTAACCACTTCGAATACTAATGGTTTCCCGTTGTCGATTGCATGCTGCATTTGACGTTTTGCTTCAGTTAATTCTTGCTGAAGGTCATCGTAGAGCTTCTTGCGACTACCTTTGAGACCACGACTAAATGATTGACGAATTTCAGCGAGAACAGACTCTTGACTCGCAATGAGGCTGCGAATCTTGTTTTCATCCGTAACTTGACCAGTACCACCCGAATGAATCGACTCAATCTCATTCTTTGTTTTTTTGACTTCGCGACGAATTTCGTCAAGTTCAGATAGAGTCTCAGCGTTGTTAATTTTAATCTCAAGATTATTTAATTCGCCCAGTTCTTGTTGAGTGAGATTAAGCTTGTCGTAAATATCATTTAAACCATTGACCATTTGTTGCTTTTTACTGCTAAACTCTTTCTCAGTTCCAGTCATTCCACGAAGTAAATCACCGAACTCTTGCTTGAACTCGTTGATACCAGATCCATTAGGGTCTAACGTCAATTGAGCAAGTTGTTGCTTCATTTGCTGAATCTTAGCAGGGTCGATTCCTGAATACGCACCCTGTAACTCAAGATCGTTGATTCGACGCATATAACGCTCTACGTCTTTTAGGATACGAATATCAGCCGCTGCCGCATTGATATCGAAGAAGATAGCTGAATTGTTTTCAGGTGTAACTGACTTACGAATCCGCTCACGAAGCTTCTTGATTTCGGCGTCCGGTAGTAATCCTTGTGCCTCTAGCCAATCGACACGTGCTAACGCCGCAGGAATCTGTTGGAAAGCTGCTTTCATTGCACGAATCTTTTGTTCGATAGCTTTCTTGTCGTCTACTGAAGACGCACCTTCCATTTGCTTCTCAAGGTCTTGCATGAGCTTCGCTCGGTTCTTACCTAACTTAACTCCAGAGCGTTCCAAGTTAGCCATCAAACTATTTAGTTCATCAGCTTCCTTGCGAACAGTTTTCATCATTTGTTTTTGGTCGAATACTTCAGCTAATTTCTTGCCTTTCTCTTCGACACGAGAAAGTGCTTCTTCAATTTTTGCAAAGTCATCTGCATTATTGAAATCGAGTTTATCCATCATTTTCTGAATGAATTTCATCTCTGATTCTAATTCTGTTCGATCACCTTTATTGTTGAAACGTGCTTTCTTATATTTTTCAATTTGTTCATTGATGGACTGTTGACGCTTAACAAGCTTTTCTTGTTCTTTATTTACTTTGTCATAGTCCTTACGAATAACTTCGTTCGACTTATGTAAGACCTGAACAATCTCTTGGCTTGATTCGTCCAGCATATCGCTAAACTTATAGAACTCTTTTTTTACGTTTCCGAACACATCGGCAAACTCAACTTCAAAACCATTCAATGTTCCATCGCCAAGGTTCTTAGCAATCGACTTTCTGATTCTTCCTCCGGCCGCTTGGATATTCCGTTCGACTTCAGCCATATCTTTATAGATTTGGTCAGTCTGAGCACCAGTATCAATCCGACTAGATTGTCGTGGTTGCTGTGATTCAGACGGTTTACGAGTCGAAGCATTAGAACCTACCGATTGGGTACTTTGGAGATTGGTATTGATTTTTACTGGTTCTTTGAAGATGTTTTCGATTGTTTTGCGAGATTGCTTTGCAGCAGATTCTATTTCTCGCAACATTTGTGTTACAGCTTGCCGATGTTCTCGACGCGCACCCTTGAGTGCTGACGTATATACAGTGACGATCTTCTTCGTTTGCTTGGCAATAGCGTCCTCAATGTCTTCTGTCATCGACTTCATGATCGCCTCAAAGTTTTTCGTGTCGGCAGTAAATACGAGATTTACTTTCGAGACCTGTTTCTGAATCTCTTTGATTGCCTCATTGACGTTACTTTTGGTAACGGTTTTGTCAACGTCGAAATTCATGACTAATGAATAATTGTATGGACTTTGTGCCATGATCTAACCGCCTTTTACTCAATTAATTTTTGATAAATAAAAAAGCACCAACCCGAAGGTCAGTGCTTTGCTTAATAGTATTATTAATTTAAAATGTAGACTTTCTTTTTGTAATCATATTTAAAAGGAAGAGAATATTTTGTCTTACCAGTAGAACTTTGTGTATTGTAGTAAATCCATGTTTCTTTCTTGGAATATTCTACTTTATTTTTGCCGACCACTTCTCCGACTTTCGAATAGTCGCGAGTGTAATGACTAACAAAAACACCGAGTCCTTTTCCTGAGACTGATTTGTCTACAGTCGTTAGAGTCGTTCCTTCTTTTGGCTTCTTCCCTTTATAGAAAGATTTAGAAGAAGGTTTTGTAGGCTCATAGCTCTTTTCGACTACATATAAAGTGTTTCCCTTTTGCTTAGTCTTCATGATGATCGACATACGGTACTCAAAAAGGTTTCCTTTAGATTTTTTCTTTGGATAATAGACAAAATGATAGTATTTGTAATCTTTTTGAATGTCTTTTACAAGAAACTTGCTATTCAATGTTTTAACGTTATTCTCTTCTTTAAGATGTGATTTATAACTCTTGCCATAGATGGATTTCGCAACATCTGTTACTGTCATACCAAGCTTTATACGTTTATAAGACTCATATTCCTTTGAGGCTGCATTTGCTTGATTTGGTAACATTAATGTTAATGATAATAATAATGTTAATGTTACTATTGATGTGCTTGTTTTTGTTAACAAACTTGTTATTGTTAATGAGTGCCTATTGTTAACATCCTTATTCATATAAATATCCCCTTCTATTGTATTGAATATGAATATTATACCCTTATTTTAGGTCATAAAATCCGTATTTTACAATAAGAGGGGAGCGTCAATTAATTAATTGCTTCGTCAATTTTGTCGTACAAGAGAGAATGCGCGACTGCCTCTTGGCCACTAAGTTCGATTTCTGAATTGTCGATAGCATCTAATACAATCGCCAACTCTTCTTTAAACTTTTCGTGATCAATCGTAATGGACTCGCTACGTAGAATCTTTAACTCAGACATGAAGGCTTCTTCGTCCTCAAAGTCATACGTTTCGATCATTTCGCCATCTACTTCGACTTTGATTTTAACAAGCTCTTCATTTTCGTCTGCAAGTGCATATTCTTTCAAAAGAAGCTGCTCTTCCTTTGCATATGCGTCAATATGATTTTCGACTTCACCGAGCAACCGCATACGGAGACGGCTTGATTTACCTTTTAGTTTAAAACTTGCTAGAATGTCCCGAACCGGTGCGAGCTCTGTTTTCATAAACTTTAATTCTTTCATCGTGTACTCTCCTTAGAATAGATCTGATACATCGTCCTTCGAATCGTCTACGATGTAGATTTGTGTTGTTGAAATGTCATTGTGTCCAAGTAGGGCAGCAATCTGATTAATATCTTTTCCTTCATGTACTGCAGCGTTCGTTGCACGACTCGAACGGAATAAGTGAGGGTGAACCCGACGGCCGACGATAGGAGCGAATACATCTCGACACCAATCGTTAAATGCAGCAGGTTGAAGTGGAGCGACCTTCTGACCACGACGACTAACAAATAATTCTGCTACTTCATCTTCCCCACGCACTTCTAACCATTTCTTCATATATCCCATTGCGCGTTCATCAAATGTGAATGTACGAACCTTTCCTTCGAGGCCACGGCCTTTAGCACGAATATCATGTGTCTTATAATAATTAGCCCCTTCTTTAGCTGGAGCATAATCAACCACTTCTTTTCGTACTTGAGCTGATTCTGAACGACGGCAACCCGTAGAATAGGTAAACCAGAGATAAGCAAGCTTCTGCCAGTCTTCCCGACGTTCGAGTTCATCGCTTAACTTTTGCAGTTCATCAACTGTCAAAGGTTTCTTCTCGTGAATCTTCGTACTAGGTACAGACGGGATAGCGCGAGAGAAGATATTTCGGAATGATGGATATTCGTCTTCATAATACAACTCGACGAACCCACACATACTTGAGACGACTGATCGTTTGAATTTAATAGCTGCTGAACCTAATCCTTGTTTGATTAAAAAGTTCTGATACCCAAGAGCATCACGAGCCTTTAATTTGTGCAAAGGTTTGTTTCCTGAATATTTCTTAACCCACCAGAAGAACTGACGTACACCGCTACGATACTGCTTAAGTGTGTGCGTCGATAAGTGAAGCTGATTTAAAAATTGTTCGGCTACTTCTTGGTTAAATTCGTTAACCTGTTCCCACATATCCTCTGTGACGATAGTGAGTTTGTTTTCTTGTTTCATGACGTTCCTTTCCGCCAATAAAAAAGAGAACCCTAGAACGGATTCTCTTTCATGACTTTGTTATCGGTGTTATTAAATCCACGCTGCCCGATGAGGGTGGGGAAGTATTTAGATACTTCTGCTAGGACTTCTTTCATGAATGGACGTGGGAGTTCGTGTCGATAAATCCAACTCTTCTTCCAGGTGTATCCTTGACCAGTCTCGATGATTGGTGTCAGGTATGTGTTGTTATTTTCATAAACACCATGGACTGAGTCGTAATCACGACCCATCGCCATATTGGTTGTTGTAACTGTTTGTTTCTTAGGGTCAAAAATGACCTTGATACTACTTTCTGCAGCGAGGCCACCACGACCACCAACTGTTCTTGAATAGCGCCGTTGGTACTGTGTCGGGTTATATCTTTCGTAAACATGTTCTTCAACGCTTTGACTTGCGATGCGTTTTAATACTTTTTTGTACTTATCCGGTTGAACAATTGCTTTAAAGGGTGCGTCCGACAGAGCGGCCATCAACTCTTTATGGTTGTGAATCTGAATATCAGGCATTAGCTAATCGTAGACGAGCGACCTCTTCATTGAAGATCGGCAACTCACTATTGATAGTTTCAATCATCTTTTGCATGTGACTCATTTCAGCAATTTGTTTGTATCGACCGGTCATCCGTTCATAGACTTTTTGGATTTCGTCTTGAGGGAAAGAAAGTGAGATTTTCTCATAATATTCATTACGTGTTAAGTTCTGCATAAACTGAATCAGTTTATCGACGGTGAACGATTCGAATTCCTCCGGGTAATCAAGAGAAGAGAACTCTCGGATTACATGAACCATAATGACATGATCCATAAATTCAGGTTCTAACATGTCTTCAATACCTTGTTCTTGAATCTGTCCTACGACCTCAAAAATCTCACCTAGAATCTTGTCGATTCGGGCAGGTGAAAATGTTGGGTGGATGTCGATGAAAATCTCATTTTCTTTCAACCAAACACGTTCCGTTTGATCGTATAGTTGATTCAGCTTGTCGAAATCTGTCATAACGACATTTAATGGTTTTTGTGCTGCCATAATCAACAACTCCTTATTCTCTAAAAAAAGTAACGGACACCTAGAAAGATGTCCGTCCTATGTACTACTTGTTTTAATTATTGGTACATTGTGATTTTCATGAGTTCTTTCGAACCAGGACGTTTAAGAGCACGAAGTTTGAACTCGAATGTTACTGGTTCGCCATCTGGAGCGAAAGCCAGGTTGAAAGCAGAGTCGAATTTTGCTCGTGGAATTTCAAGTTGAGCAGGAGCTTCAACTTCTTGATCACCTGAGACGATACGAGTGAAGTAATCGCCAGTAACGCGGTATGTTTTGTTAGCAAACTTATCATCAGAAACAACGATTTGTTCACCGACTGTAACTTCCATCTCGAAGTGAACTGTTACTTTAGCGTCAGCAGGAAGCTCAGAGTTAGCAACTTTGATTGACTTAGAAGCAGTATCGTAAGAGAATTTGCCAGCATCAGTAGCTGTCACAGCCGTAGCTGTATAAGCAAGCGCTTTTCGTTCTCCTGCGATTGTTACATATACAAGCATATCTGCAGGTGTTTTAGGAGTGCCATCAATAGTAATACTGAAGACGCCAGTTCCCGATTGCTTTGGAGCAGCGAGGTTATTGATTTTACGGATAGTACCTTTGTTTCCAGCAGAGAATTTTTTCAAAGATGTACCCATTCGAGCAGCAAACAATTCAGGAAGCAAGAGAGCATCCGTACATGTGATGTTGATGTCACGTTGTGATTCGAAAATTGTATAGAGACCATTCCCACGGCCGCCACGAAGGTCAGTTGCTTCAGCAGATCCCTCTACTGATGCTGATTTAAGTGAGTCGATTACGAAAGCAGGGAATTCTTTACCTGTTGTTACGTCTGTTTCCCAGAACGTCATATCGACGATATCGCGAAGTGCATGTTGGTTCATTGTTTATTTTCCTCCAGTAGTGTCGGACTTAGATTCCGACCAGTGTTTATTGTCTTTAATTTCAGCACCATGAGCAGCAAACATCATATTAAGGTCATACGCCTCAATCTCGATAAGCTTCCCAAGGTGGTCTTTCAGTTGATACACGTTAAGATCGCCTACATTAGAGTAGGTGATGGTATGGGATTTCGAGCATACAGCAGAGATGATGTCACAAAGCACATCTTCAAAAGTCTGTCCGCCGCCATTCTTGGCTTTGTTACGTGCTTCTTCAGCTTTCTTTTGTTTTTCCCAAATTTCTTTCGCTTTTGGATGGGTGAAAACTGGTTCAACTTCACTCGCTGTATTAAGATCGTTCATCTCTAAGACGAGAAGACGAATACTTTCCCATAACTCACTTGTGAGAGGTTGTCCTTGGATCGTGATACCTTTGGCTTGCATTTCTCCATCCTCATTTAGAAAAATGGATTCAGAAAAGTCTTGATTGAAATATGTCTTTAGAACAAGCATGGCCGGTTCTTTAAAATCACTTTCTTGTCTGAGTACGACGTCGATAAATGTGATGTCTGCCAATTCTTCTTCCGGTATGTTGGAATCCTTAAAGAACTCTTTAGTGTCCGTCATAAAGATGACCATCATTGAGTTATATAGTTCGTAACTCATCGCGACAATTTCATTGATTGTAGGGTAGTGAATCTCAATTCCCCCGCGATTCAAAGAACTGCCGTTCAAAATACAAAGACGGTCATAGGGGGTCATATGTTCATTCATCGTGAACGAACCCTCGCTCTACCACGAAGTGTCGCCACGAACACGATTCGATGACCAATATAACCAGGAGAAATCGAGCCAATCGGCTCACTCCCGTCAAACTTTAAGCGTCCAATGCCAACCTTTTGATCGGAAGGGCGGTCGAACCGTCCTAACTGCCGGTCGTTGAATGCCTTAATCAGGTAATCAACAGCCATTTCAAGCTGATAGTTGATGGCATAGTCTTCGTGCATGATGACATCGAATACAACGTCTTGATCGTCAAAATCAGGGTTGTTGACGCCATTTGAACGTCTACCCATAAAGAAAAGAACACGTCCGATAGGATTGACCGTTAAGTCGTCCGTCTTAGGCGTGTTCTTAATATGAGTATTAATCAGCGCCCACTTCTCATCGATATCGTCATTGTCGAGCAATGATGGTTTCGATTCATCGAGTGGGTCGTCTCCGTCAAACTCAGGGACGTAATGCAGGATACGAAGAAGTTCTTCGTCTCCCGTTAAAGCTTGGCCAATTACAATTGCTAAATCTCTTGTCTCCATTAGTTGTCACCTTCTGTTCGCTTGATTAGTCGTTTAATTATGGAGAGGCACTTAAATACCTCTGACTTCATATCTTCGACCAAAACGTCTTCAAAGAGTGAGATGTCATAAACAGACTCAAGAATAGCGATGATACTAACGACCTCTTGTTGGTCAGATACGTCTTCGATATGATAAAGCGCCCCTTCAATCTCAAGGATTAAAGAAGCGATATGTCGAGGAAGACCTTCGTTTTTTTCTTCGTAAAGAGGGAGTATCTTATATGTCTTAGGAATCAAAGTCTTTATGTAGATTTCATAAACCTTTTTATGCATCGTCTGCACCTCACGCTTTCCGTTCGGCTTCCACTGTAACGATTCCTCGTTGTCCATTTTCTGTGTTCGTATAGTCTAGATAGGTCACGATATAAGTGACACCCATGAACATAAACTCACTCAAGTCTTTTAAATAGCCATTGTTCTGCGTGTATTGAACCATGAAGCGCAATTGGCTTTTCGGACTATTGATAGGAGCGTATACCGATGTATCTTCACTAGACTCTTTGTTGTACGCATGGAACGCAATAGGAACGCTTTTTTTCACTTTTTCATCTCGATAAATCGGTTGACCCAGTGAACCACGTTTGCCAGTATCGACCTTTGTGATCGTCTCAATCTCAATCGTTGATGTTGCCAGTCGTGCGTAATGAGCTTCATAGAAAGGATTCTCTCTCGAAGGAGAGGTGATTAAATACTTGTTCCCATTGCTCGCTAGTAAGTCACCGATATAGATCTGCCCGATTACAGACAAGACGTTCTTGTCATACATTGTTTTCTGAGACTGAATAATGACCTGTGTCGCAAATTCAATCGGCTGCCCATTTTCATAACGCAAAACAGATACCGATTTTGTTTCAGGTGACATAGCGATTATTTCTGTCATCGTTTGTTGTGTATGACTTAAGAAGACATCTTGCTCAAAGCCTGATAGCTGGTCATAGCTGTCATTATTCGAATTATCGAACCACGATTTATTCTCTACTTCAAACATTAGTAATCCTCGTCATACGAGGTAGGAAGTAGTTTCGACATCAATGATTCGACATCCGATTTGACAGATTCGTATTGCATTTGAACAACTCGTTTTGTGTCGCCCATAGATGTGAGTGAGATGTCTTTACCGACGATGTTATTGATTTTATTAATTCGATCACGTTCTCGACCCAAATATTCCAGGTACATGATACGACCTAGCAAGTAGATTTCTTGTTTGCTAATCTCGTCAAGAAACTCGCCTGTATCCGAGATGTTTAATGAATACAGGTCTGTTTCGAATCGAGCAAGTGCATTGTTGAAATACTGCTGCCGTAAGCCTGGATCAATAGGGGAGCGCGTGTCGAATTGAGAGTGAAATACCTCGACAACGTTTTGGTAGTTCATCACACCCACTCCTTTGTTATTGAACTTTTAGCTGAAAGCTCTTTCCAGTGTATTCTTCGACAAATTGAATCTTGTCATAATCATTAAGTTTCACCTTTTGGGCGACTTCAAGAAGCTTCGTTTTCTCTGCTTCTGTCTTAATGTTGTCGTTGATCTTTTCTTCGAATTTATCCTGTGTCTTAAGAGCTAAAATAGCTTTGATCTCTTTTTCGGTCATAACTTTTTGTGGCTTCTCTTTCGTCTCGAAGTCGAGGAACTGGCGAACATCGGCGTCTTGAATAAACAGACGAGCGTTCGTTCCAGATCCATCTACTCCGGTAAACTGACGATTACCACTAAATACTTGTGCTTGAATCTCTTCGACAGTCAGGAGGGTGACAGCCCCTTTAGCGATCTTGACGTCACCATTCCCGATTTGCCGAGCAAAATAAACAGGCCATGCACAAAGGTTCTCTACTTTAACTTTTTTATCCATTGCAATTTCCATATAAAATTCCCCTTTTACTCACAAGATATTATGTACTAATTAACTTAAAAATCAAAGACCTTCGAGGTTTGTATCAGCGATGACACCGACTGTTTGGATTGCGTAAGGGTCAACCAATGCTCCGATTTCGAGGTCGAAACGAGTGTACTCTTGACCAGTTGCAACGTCGTTCCCTGACATTGTTGTTACTTCACCACGACGGATAACATGGAATGGTACTGATTGTCCTTGTGGGATAGCGAACAACAAGTTCTCTGGTAAGTACAATTCGAAGTTCGAGCCGTCTGGAAGCAATTTAGTGAAGTTGTAAGCGTTCGGGATTTCAACGATTCCAGCACCTTTGTAGCTAGAGACCATACCAGTACGGTTGATTTCTTCAAGGATAGCGTCAGAAATACGAGCAGAACCAGGAGTACCAGCGATTTGAGCGAAACCAACGTGATCAGCAATCTGAGAAACCATTGCGTAGTCACCAAGTAAGTTAACACGGCCATAACGTTGAACGTCACGGATGATTTCATCAAGAGCAGCTTTAGTAAGACCAGCAGTTTCTTTGTAATATTTTACTCCACCGAGTGCTTTGAATTGTGTGAACCATTCGTTCATGACATAACCAGTAGCAGCGTTCAAGAGGTCAGTGACAACTTGGTCAACGTGCTCATTGATTTTGTCGAGGTTTCCGTTTTGCATTTCGCGGTAGTTGATAGCGAAACCAGAAGAAATCGTGATTGTTCCAACGAGACTGTCTTTTTTCTCAAGCGTACCGAACGCTACATCACCTTGTGAAGCTTGCTTACGTGCTTCAGCGATTGAGTGTTTGTAAGTTTGAACGACAGGTTGGTCTGTGTAACCGATTTTTTTGTATTGACCTAAGAAGTTGAATAACTCAAGGCGTTCGAGCAAACGAGGTTGAACAACCCAACGAAGCAATTCGTTAAATTCAGCACGAGCCATGATGTCTCCGTCTGCAGCAGAAGCACAGAGTTCTTTGATTTTCGCTTCAGCGACTGGAGCTTTTTCGCCGAAAGAATCGAGTGAATCGCCTTTAAGCATAGAGTTGAATACTTCAACGATTACAGCTTTATTTTTTTTCTTAAACTTGTCAGCAGCAATGTTGCTGTTGATTTCATGTGTGAGTTTCATCTAGAAAATTCCTCCTATAATTAAGCGCCGCGAACGATCGCGATTACGCCTTTTCCTGCTAATGTATTTAGTGCTGTTACTTCGAGATAGAGCGCATAACCAGTTACGTCAGCAGCTTTCTTCCATTTACCAGTTACGTCAGCAACAAGTTTGTCACCTTTAACGCGAGCTTCGTCAGCCAATGCTTTACCGCCAAGTTCAACTTCGAGGCCTTGAAGATCAGCTAAACGGAATGCACGAACGTGTGCGTCTTTAGCGACTTCGACATCTTCTTTAGCGAAGAGTGATGGTTGATCGTCAATGTTAGCAACGACGTGAAGTTCTTTACCTTTTGCTTCAGCGAGAACTGGAAGTTTTGATTTACCTGCTTGTTTGTCTAAGATGATTGCGTGACCTTGTAAAAGTGCTACGTCTGCAACAGTCGTAGGGTCGTTTTTGACTGCTTTGAAGCCGCCAATTGTATGTAGCTTGAACGCCATGTGATAGTTCCTCCTGATTAGTAGAGATCTTCGATAGAAATTTCGCCAGATGGCAAGATTACTTCTTCGATCCCTTTACTTTTTGTTTTAGTAGATGCGTTTAATTCGTTAGTACGTGTAGCTAAGATACTTTGAGCGACAGCAGAATCAAGTTTATTGATTGCAGCAGACATCAACTCAACAGATGGAGCTTCGACGAAAGCATTGATTTCAGCTTCAGCAGTTACTTTTTCTTCCTCAGAATAGATGGCTGTTTTTGTGTTGAATTCAGCTTTCAATTCCTCAAGTTTCTGAGCAGCTTCAACTTCTTTGAATGTGTTAAGTTCAGCTTCAACAGCTTCTTTAACCGTATTCAATTCAGTTGTTTTTGTTTCGAGTTCTTTTACTTTGAGAACGAGGGCATTCATTTCTTCCTCTTTCTCTTTATCTTTTTCAGCCGCTTTCGCGTCTTTTTCTTTGAGTTCATCTTCCTTAGCGGAGACTTCCTCTTTTGCAGCTTCAACTTGTGCCTTGAGCTCATTAATTTCTAACAAGCGTTCGTCAGCCGTTTTTTGAAGTGCTTCGATTTGTTCTTTCATTAACAAATCTCCTTTCTTTTGGGAGTTCAATTCTAGTAAGACGGCGCTGTCATCAGCAGGGGTGATCCCTAAGATAGCGTGGCCGATATACTCATAGTCAACAGGGATACGACCGGTCTCTTTGTAGCCATCACGATAGTTGACATACGTGTTACCAGGTATCCGGGCAATCTCTACCGACGATTCGATAGGAAGGCCTTTCTCTCGTTGTTGTTCGATCCACGAGACGAAGCTCGGATAGCGGTTCGCATAAAGGACACCTTCAGCGACTGCAGCTAGAATGGATTTGCCATTCACATCGACTCGTTCGACATAAGCGTCTTGAATCAAACCAACGACTGTCGAGTTTTTGAATTGTAGCTCACCACCGATAATCTTTTGTTCTCCATGACCTAATGGCATGTCTTGCTCTGAGTCAAAGAACTCAGCGACAAAAGGTTGACCGATAGCGGTTGCAATCCGTTGTTCTACATAAGGGTTGAGCCATGTGATTCCGTTAAGGTTATAACGGTCTTCAGACTCGTAAATCTCGTGCAACACAATCTTAATATTGCGTTGCCCCGTTTTTTTGTCTTCGGCTGACAATTCGAGGATCTGTTTCAATTAGTTCACCTCCCTTCAATCACTCTTGGCCAGCGCCGTTTGTTTTACTCTTGAGGGTAGAAGGATTCGTTGTGTCTTCCTCTTCGGGACGACCACCTTTATCATCTCCGTCGGTAGACTCTGACGTTGCTGTGAATGAGGTTTGGTGAATCGGATACTTATTCTCGAAATCATTTTCTAACTCATAATCCATAAGCGACATATACGCATCTGGATTCATGCCTGTTGCTGCGATCCACGCTGTTAGAGAACCGCGACCAAGCGTATAAAGTTCTTTTGCGTTCTGTACCTGTTCCTTACGGTTCAAGTGTGTGATCGGTAAGTAGTTCACCTTGACGATAAGCTTACTTTCATCGATGACATTCGCATTGATTAACTTATTGAGTTCATATTCGGCTTGCTCGATGATATTAAATACTTGAGCAGCGACCAATGAACTGTTTCCTTGCTGTGACGAATAGTTTCCATCTTTACCGTTAAGTAAAGATGAAGCGAAACCTAAATCTGAAGCGATAAGTCCCATATGATCTTCGTCCACATTTAAGATATCCGTGTTCGTTTTCATACGTTCAATCTTTGTTCCAGCAGCAACCGAAATAACACGCGTTCCTGTTGTCGTTCGCTTAGAGCCAATGGCATCGCGGACAAATTCATGCTGTGCTTTCTGTTGGCCTGACGAAAGGGCGGATTGACCTTTCTTATCACCTTCAGGGAAGGTCTGAACGACTAATTCACCGTTTACCTCGTCTAGTACGCGTTGTTTCGTTTCGAGTACCGTATCTTGGTACGTCATATTCTTGAACGCAGCTAAACCGATAGGGCGACCATGTTGTTCACTAACCTTCGCACGAAGCTTGATTGCGAATGTCTTCTCTGAATCAAGGACTAACCATTGCCCACTCGACTTACGTGACTTGCTGTAGTCAAGGTAGGCCGACATAAACTCTTTCGGGTATGTCTTTAAAACTTGAATTTTATTGTCTGCAAGTCCATCGAAATACTTTAAATCGAATGCGACGACATATGAACTGTTTCTTCGACCAACGATTCGGCAATAGTCAGCAGGAAGAGGCATGAGAGAAGCATTAAAATCAAGGTCAATCTCATTGATTTCCGTAATCCGGTTGATATCCATATCTGACAACGTTTTGCCGAATGAATCGACTTGCTCCATACGAAGGTAAGCAAAATATTCACCATCGATGTTCCCACCATGGATGACATCGCGCATAAAGGACTTATCTCGAATCTGATTCAAGAACTGCTCTGCTCGTTGTACGCTGTTTTTCTTTTTTGTTTTAGCCGCTTTCTTGCGACCTTCTTTAGCAAACACGACACGATCAAGGGTAGGGAGTGCCGTCATATAATCGACAACATTCGTATAAACACCGTTCGCTGAATAGAGTTTACGAGAAATGCGGCGCAACTCACGGTAGTAAGTCATAGGATCTTTGATATACCGTTTTACGGTCTCTGGATTGTCCTCATAATTATAAAAACCCCCTACGGTCATCGAATAACCGAATAGGGAGTTCACCTCATGGCTATTTTCTTGTTCTGACATATTTTCACCTCACTTTTAGTTAAAGAATAGTCCGAAGTCATAGTCGGATTCATTGTCTTTTAAGTCTTCCTCTAGACGAGAGGCCAATAAGTTCCCGTAAGCAAGTGAAGAATATCTATCCTTCCGCATCTTCCCACGCTCTCTAAGACGAATCTTACCGTTGATTAATTCGTATTCAAGGTTAACCATTTCGTTGATGAGAGCGGAAGTTTGCAAGAATGGAGCGAGCATACGAGCTTGCATCTCTGAAGATGAGTCCTTTTTATCGAAATCGAACTTTTCTCCCATGTAGTCCCGACCTTCAATGTCGTTGATAAGGAGTTCAATCTTTCCGTTTTCGATAGCGGTACGCATCTTGATAGCAATCTCATGGTTGAGATCAGCAGTACCCTTAACGGCAAAGATGATAGGCAAAGCATTAGAAGGAGCACGATCAGCCAACGCTTCGTCGTTATAAACCTTCCAAGGTTCGTATTCGACGTCACGCTCATCATCACGAGTAACCTTAATAAGCTCATCGTGTACAGCGATACCAACACCAATACAGTCAAGCGCAATGAAATCAGCCTCAAAGTCATGGAATAATCGCTTCAGCGTTAATGCTTGTTTTGCACCGGTTCCACCATTCATAGAGACAATGTTAACGATTTGTCGTTTGTATTCCTCACCATTTGGAATAAGGCGAGTCATGGTAAAGATTGAGTTATCGTTTGCGTCTCCGCCACTAACGGCGATATCAGCACTAAGGATTCGTTTTTCACCTGTCATTTTTGGAATCTTAAACTTATTTAATTTTGTTTTGTTTCCACCACTGCTAAGTGTTCCTTCGTCAAAGACGACGAGAGGTTTCTTGATAGTCCGGCATTTTTGCAAGTCTTCAAGCTTAAAGTAAGCTCTTTCTGAAGACCCATAGAAGATAGCTTCATACTCCATCGAGAATCCGATAGGGTCGAAGTCGTCCTCAGCCATGACTTGCTTAATAAACTTCTCAGGAAGAAGACCTTCTTCCATCGATAATTCGTAACCAAGATTGACGGCAAAGTAATCTGAGTTACCCTTGAACATTTGATTAGCAGAAGATCTCCACTTGTCATACACCCAGTTACTCTTGTAATGAGCAGACGTTAAAATAATCTCAACGTTTGGCTCGACTGGATAATCTTTATATTCAGGTTTGTTTTTGAATCCCGGAGTACGAGATACGTTCAAAAATGGTCTAAATATTTTTTCGTAATTCTCTGCATGTATTTTGTTCAATAGAAGTCGCTAATTTCTACCGGCCGTAGCACCTTATATTTTCATATAAGAACAGACTATTTCTTCATCTCTTTCGAGAGTGTCCCATTTCCACTCGCTTGAGTGTACGATCTTGCGATCTAGTCGTTTGACCTTCTTCTATTCGAAGCTTGGCGACCAAAGACCCATTGTAGAAGCACTTAGGATTTAACCATATGCCATCTTATCTGTTGTTCTGATTTCTCACATTCATAGCTGCTTGTTTCATCAGTTATTGTAGTAGATAAGCTTTAGGGGTTACTGGTTTTAGAGACATGTCCTATACCGATCACTCGATATACGAGGCAGCATTACCTTCAAAAGAATCGCTTCATCGGCAATCAATAAGTTTGCACGAATACCACGAGCATTATCGTTGTTTGGAACGACTGTAATTGTAGAACCATTATGGAAGAATACGTCCGTATTCCCGGCACTACTTTTTATATCTTTGATTTCCCTGGCCACATTCGGATACAGCATGAGTTCCTTCTGTATCTTTTCTGTGACGATCATCCTGGCCTGATTCTTTGTAGCTGAGATAATCGCAGTCTTGTTTCGCGGAAAGAGTACAGATCTTGTAATACAGTAAATCGCAGTCAAATAGGATTTCAATTTGTTATCGATAGAGCTTTTTATCTCTACCTTCTAGGAGTTTCCTCGCATTACAGGATGTCAATTCACCCTTAGTTCAGCGTACATTTTCACCTTCGACTTTACGTCAAGGTGTCGGATACTCTTGGTGGCTTATATTCTGATAATCAGTTTCGCCACTACGCGTTACGATGAGCCACACCTTTTAAAGTGTGCTTTATCTCGGTATTCACTTATCGATTAAGACTTAGCGTTCACCGATATTACCCGATTGTCCTCAACATATCTCTATGTAGCGGGGCATTTCTACCCAACCCTCGACTGGCAATAAAATATACTGTGTCACTGTGGAACATCATGTAAATCAATATCTTCTGGAAGAGTTTTAACTCGATACCGAAGTAATCTTTAATGAAACGGTGGGGGTTTGCTCTGTAGAAAGAAGTCCAAACAAGAACACCTTCATTCAGGCGTTCATTCTTACTCTTTGGCATATCTTTACGTTGCTTTTTTTCTCTGGTATAGATGTTTCCACCGCTTTTGTTTTTGTTCCGGTTAACTTGAAATGCGCCCATTACGACTCACCATCTTTTATCTTTTCTTCGATGTCATCGTTTTTAGTTCGCAAATCAAGAGCTCTTTGCATCTGTTTCGTAAACCACTTATTGATGTATTTCTTGATTCCGTCTGCATCTTTAAATTCACCAGTTGCTTCAGGGATAGGTCTTTCATTCTCGACCTTCTCAATAAACTGACCAAATGTAGCGGTTGAGTTCTCATCAAATCCAGTCTCTTGAACCGGTTTAATCTTCGCATCGTTCATTAAGCTACTAATAACCTTCCGAAATCTCTCAAAGTCGGTTGAGTTGTTTTTAGCGATAGCGATGTTTGATTTATGACGAGCTACACAGATGTTCTTATAGATGTCTCGCTGAATCGGAGAACTAGAATCGTATGAACCTAACATCTCCTGATACATCTCTTCGAGAATCATTTTTTCTGTGTAAGTAAACCCTGACCAACGTCTATTGAGGTCTGCGATATTTTCAGCGTCATCATCGTCCGGGAACATGCTGTCTTCCCATGTGAGAGACAACTGTGTAACCGCAGAGATAGACTTGAGATACAGACCAAATAGAGAGTCAGATTCAGGACTCTTTTCTTTTACTTCATCCCACTTCTCCACAATAAAAGGACGATCCATTCGTCGAAGCATGTCATAAATGGATAAAGAAGAACTGGTATCAACCAGGTCTTTAATACACATTTTGCATGTCGGGAATAAATCGTCCTTAAAGAGAGGAGAGAAGACTTTATAGTATTCATTGAATTTCTTATCTTCTTCACAGCATGTGCATTTTTTAGTCGCAGCACTACTGGAAGTCTTTGTTCCGAGCGACTGTTTTAAGTCACTAAAACGATCTGTTTTTCTTGCCATATGTATCACTCATTTCAATTGAGGACGATATTGTACGTACTCAAGCGACCGATACCTTTTTCGAAGACCATGAACTTTTGATGTGCTTTACTTGTTGTTCGAATATCTTTCGCAAATTCCTCGACGCCACCTAAACAACCGTTCTGAATGATATCGACACCATGAACTTCTTTCTCGAAGTGATGATGGCGGTGAGCCATTAGAATTGCTGAAGGTTTAACGCCAGTCATAAGCGTAAGGTTTTCAACTACACTTTGTGGGCGATCTTTGTGTCCATGTACTCCATAGAGTAACTGGTCGAAAATGCGAATCGTACAAATTTCTTCGTCGATTTCATTCTTATGGAATGTAACGTTTTTATTATTTTCTAATCGTGATTGAACGTACCAATGAATAATATCCATGAAACTTTCGGACGCCAAAGAAAGATTTTTCTTAGGAGTGATTCGATCATGGTTTCCTCGAACGTTGTAGTATTCGATAACAAAGTATTCGCTGAGAGCATTAACAAACTCAGAGATGACTTCTGAGACACGCATAGTTTGAACGGCCGTATTTTCAGCGTTCTCGATGCGGATTGTCTCGTGGATGAATCCAGATACCATATCTCCTAAAGTGGCGACATGTAATTTCTTGATATTATTTTCTAGGCCGTACTGAATTACTTTTTCTTTTAAATAAGAGACGCGCTCATAGAACACTTCAGGATTGAAGGTATTCCAATAGTTATCAGCGGTCATACCAAAGTGCCAATCCGATAGGACGACAAGACCTTCGCGGTCACTGGCTTTATAAGGAGTCCAGTCACGAATCATTGGTTTAACTTCTGCTAATCGCTGCATCTCTGCACGTAAATCATCATGAATCTTCTCTACGCGAGCTACATCACGAATATCTTTCTTGTATTCGCGTCGTTGATCTCGTAGACGAACTGTTGCTTTTTCTGCTTCGACTCGTTTCTGCTCTAATTCAAATAGAGCTTCGTCTGTGCTAATGGCTTTCTCTTTTGCATGTTCTACTCCAGCTTTAAAGGCCGCGAACTCTTTGCGATATTTAGATTCGCCGTACTTCTGATCGAATTCTTTATTAAGAACTTTTGCTACTTCCACCCAGTTCAAACCATACTTATCGCGGTTATCGCAAATACGATATTGATATTCTTGAGCGGATTCTTCGTTTAATCGTTTTAAGTCAAACATGTAGTCACTCCTCTTCTTCGTCGATAGGGTCAAGAGAAGCCTTTTCTACGATAGATAGTGTTGCGTTTTGCCCATCAAATCGTCCGAGAACTTCTAACAAGTTGTATGTCTTTTCTTCGTCTTTTACGATCTCAGTGATTGTCATTTCCTCAACATCAATGACACCTTTAAGTGAAATACTGTGTTTTACCTCAGCCATTAAAGTTCGTCCTCGTATCCTTCTTCTTTGTCAGAATCTTTTTCATGAGACTCAATAATTTCAAGTTCGACTTCATCGAGTGTCTTTGTAATTGATTCGATTAACTCTTTGATCTCTGTGTTGCATTTGTGTCCTGATTGGTTAACTTTTGCAAACACTTCTAATACTGATAATTGGTGATGGAGTAATTCTTGTTTCATCTTTAATCGTCCTTTTCGTAGTTAAATTTTTTTGTTTTTTTGCATAAAAAAAGACCGTATGGAACGGTATAGTTTTTTTGATATGTAGATAAAACCCTTATTTCAATGGGTTTTTCAGATGTTAACATTAATATTAACAATAATGTTAACGAGTTTATTAATAGTAACATTACCATTATTATTAACATGCACATTACCAGCAATATTAACATCTTTAAGATGGTAAATAAGAAGGTAATAAGAGGTTAATAAGGTGGTAAATAGACATGCAATTTCACCTGCAATAGAACATGTAAAAAGACCCGCCGTGGTCGGCATTATTAAGAGGCCTGGCGGGTTCATGTCTAATTCGAATGAGCTTTCTTTTTTTTACATGGAGAGTGCTCTTCACCACATCTACCATATGAGGGTTTCTGTTTTAACGTGGAGCTCCTCTGCACCACACCGATTACTTGCGCAGCTATTTTTTATAGACCGCGTATTTTATAGGGCACATTTTGTATCGAAAGATACAGGATGTGCAACTCCTTATGTACTCGTAACCTCTGGAATGAAAGCCCTGTTTAAAATACAGGGAGATCACGGCAGTAGGCCACCCTGAGATTTTCGAGGTGTTGCATCCTTACAGTTTAGCGACTTGTCCAGGTCGGGATATTCGTAGCTGTCATTCAACGAATCGAATGACCATCATATTCATAAAAAGATAGACGAAGCCCCTCGCTGGCTTTAGGGGGATAGCGGTCTTGGTATTATTTTTCTCCAAATCAAAACTGGAGCCGCCATACCGGATCAAGCGTCGTCTGCTCACTCAATAATTAATCATCACTGTTAGCCAATGAGATTACTGAAGTTTATGTGTTCAGTCACGGGTAGCTCTCACAGTCTGCCGATGGAGCTCCTTTTCGCACAACCGAAAAGTAAAAGGGCAGTTTTATGACCTACCAAGGTCAGATCAAGTAAGACTCCGAAGAATCGTGACAAACGAATCTGCCACTAAAATCTAATGTCTTGCCGAATTTGCACTTCAAGAAGCGCGGGTTGTCCTGAGACACCTGAAAATATTTGACCAAGGGGCTCGTAAGCGATTCTTGGATGGTCACAAAATAACCCGCCCACTAGGAGCGAGTGTTGGTGAAATCATTCCACCTGCTAAATCTTGTCACCTAATCTGTGTGATGGACACAGAAAACCAAGCTTAATTTTTTTAGTTGATTTAGCTTTCAACAAATATGTCATGAGTACAGAGTATTTTATGTCGCTGCCCGACGTCCGGCACACGTAGTCCGGTAGTTGTATCGGGTTTTTCCGTTGCCCGCCAACAAACTGGCTCTTATGTCCAGCAATAAGTTACAGTGTTAATGGTGCTCTGACACCAGATTGAAACTGCGTGTCTATTGATGTTTTGAACTTCTCAACACGCATCATTCATAAGATCGAGTAGTTTGCGAACATGCTCAGGTTTCATTGGAAAAGGGTCTCCCCAGATCCTTTAGACCATATGGAGCAGGCCTTTGCTTAATGGAAGACCGCAATGGGCGGCGTGCTTAAAGTACGCTTAATCACTATGATCGCTTGCATTGCGTGAACAGGTCGATAAGGTTCGCTGTTGACCAAGTAGTTTAATGACTTGCTTAGGTCGGATAAAAGAACTGTTTGAACGGTCAAATTCGTGAACCTGCGGAGTAAGCAGTAATAATGGAAGCAAGAGCTTTTGCGTCAGCGCCAGGTTTTAAAGTGAAAGAACCAGAATCAATATATACACCGTTGGCTACAACTGGCTTCAATGCTGCTACATGAAATACATATTTGTGTCCGTGAGACTGAGATAACTTTAACTCTACTTCTGGTTTTAGACCTAGCGTCTTAATGGCTTCGATATATGTATACATTGCATCTGTATCTTCTGTTAAGAAATGTGAGTGTTGTACAACTTCATTTTTCATATTCATTCTCTCCTTCTTCTTACAAACTATTAGCAAATACACGACAAGTAGGAGAGCGGTGATCTTCCGTCAATACGATGACAGCGACACCTTCCTTACCTTTAAGACGATCAACGGAATCAAGTAACCCAGACGACTTAACGAATGAATCATTTGTTTGAGCGTAGTCACCTGTAAAGATAACCTTCGATTCTTCACCGACACGAGTTCCACAGTTTTTGATTTCTTTGATGCTTAAGTCAGAACACTCATCCACTAATAGGAGAGTGTGGTTCATACTGAGACCCTTCGTGAATCCAACTTCATGTTTTGTAAGCTGTCCGTTGGCAACCATATTCTCCATGTCTTTCTGAGGATCATTGAGATGTTGAGCAAATGGTTCGAAGAAAACGTCCATCTTTTCATCGTGACCACCAGGTAAGAAACCGACGTTAGAGAAGTCTGCTTTACGAATAAGCGCTGCTTTTGTGTATGTACCCTCGCGAAGAATCTTATGTTGTGCCATCTTAACGGACATCATTGTCTTACCTGAGCCAGCAAGACCAAGTACGAATACCGCTGTTAAGCTATCGTCGTTTAAAGCATCCAACACACAAGCTTGCTCTGCGTTAAGTGGACTCAAAATCGAACGATGAGGTAGAGTGATTGGATTTAAAATCTCACCATCAAATTTAAAGACCGTTTTCTCAAACGATTTCTTCTGATCGTATACAATGACGTATTCGTTAAGTAGTAATCCCAAGTCTGTAGCTACCGACTCATCACCTTCGTAAATACGAGCGATAACATCAGCATCTTCGTTAGGATCCAGCTTACGGTATCCTTTATAGCTATAAATATCAGTCTTAACTGATTTCATGCTTTTTACTGTAGCGCCGAATGCTTCGGCTTGTTGCGCTAAGTTGAGGTCTTCAGAAATAAGACCATATTCTTTATTTTGCAATAGACACTCTAAAAAGTGATTGTCGATATAACGTGGATCATAGCCTTTGTTTTTCTTGAGAAGTTTCTTTAACTCGCTATACGGTTGGAAATCAAACGTAAGGTTCTTTTGGTTCGATTGAATCCAACGTTGTGCAACGCGAGCACGATACGCCAAGTCAGGATTGTTACTCGACTTATGCTTATCGATTTCTTGCATCAACATGATCGTGATGACTACTTCATTTGGGTTAAGTGCTGAGATATTGTTCAACAATACATTGGTGTCAACTATAAATTTCTTTGTCATACGTTCGTACCTGGCGCTTTATTGAGGCGTTGGTTAACACGTCGTTTGATTTCTCGTGACGGCGTAAAGGCGATTGTATGACGTTCTGGTACAATAACTGGCTCTCCAGTGTTTGGAATCTTACGGACGGTAGCTTTACGTGTCTTTAATTCAAATGCTCCGAAATTAGAGAAGGTAACTTTTCCGTTGTTCAAAACTTCTTTCAATAGTCGTTCCATTACAAGACTAACTAATTCAATTGCGACTTGCTTGTCTTGTCCGATATCTTTTGCAAAGATTTCAGCAAATTCTGAGCGATTCATTCATCATCTTCCTCTCTGGAATTAAAATAGGTGCAAACCCAATACCTGTTGGCCGACAGATACCGGATTTACACCCCTACACTATATATGGTGATAAAACAGAACTTTTACGCACTTTTTGTTTTAAAGGAATCAATATCTAGATTTTGACCGACATTTCCGACAAGAAGCGTTCTTTCCGTCAGGAGATTGCTTATTCGTTCCGAAGTGACGATCATTCGAAATCAATTTAACTTCTCCGCATGTCGAGCATGTTTTGTATGTTCCTTTAATTTTATATGTATAGACCCATTCTTCCATGTCATCTAAGTATGTCTCGCGGAGCTTCTTAGGAATGCTTGTTGAGAGTAGGCGAGAAACATATTGCTGTTTCAAGTCGAGGTGTTCAGCAACGTTCTGCTGCGTATGCTTCATCGTCGTGATCAACTTGACGATCTGGGCTTCCTCTTCTGTAAACTCTGTCTTCTCAATCAAGCGTTCGACTTCGAATAGCAACCAGTACCAGTCCGACGTGTACTTTCCTTCGTACTTGTCTTTCAAGTCTGCGTACAGTGGGAGAATCGCTTTATAGAGATTGACGTCGGCCATTCGTAATTGATTCTTAGATAGCTCGACAACCTCTCCGTCAGACGTTTCGTACCAAGTGTCTGAATAGATATCAATCACAGCCCGACCTGACTCTGGAGAGAGCGTAACAGGCTTACAGAGTAGTTCTTTCATGATTTCAAAGTTACCCTTGTACTCACTATACGTCTTACGAAGAAGAGTATACTGACGATTCACATCGAATGATTCTGGGAGGTCTTTTCCTTCGCCATTCTTACGAAGGATTTCTTTGATTTCAATCTCGCGTTGCTGCACTTCTTCTTTCGTTCCGCTGAGGCCTAAGTAACTTTTCATATATTCGACGCCGTTCTTGAATGACTCATACGTCTCGTTGTTGATGTTCGTTGGCAACTCACTGTAGTAGGGGATAGGATTCCCTTTTACTGTTCGCTTCCAATACTCTGAATCAAAGCGACTGTTATCGAATTTAAAGTTAAAGTTAGAACGCTTGAGAATCAGCTTCTTTTCTTCTGAAGCAAAGACACCTTGATGTTCTAGCATAGACATCGAATCAGTAAGGATCTGACGTGTGTCTTTACTGAGATCTTTCAGGAACTTGTATTCTTTGTCATATGTCTGCTTTCCGTAGACAGGGTTCTCAAGCGATTTGCTATCTTCGTCCAATTCATGCTGCTGATCATCATACTTCGTAAATAAGATGTAGTCAGCAATCGAATCGTATGTCTTATCTAATGCACTGTTCTCCGCTAGGGGAGAAGTAGACTTTTTCTGCTCCTTTTGAATGATTCGTGTCGTTGACATCAAATCTGGAATAAAGTCTACTTGAGCCACTAGTTCTTTAACGAGCGCTGAGCGTTCAGCTCCATACTTTAAATCGTAATCGAAGTTCTTGTTGACCAACTTCCGAATCTCTTGGATATCGACGTCACACTCATAAGGATTGTCAATTGATTGGATGCCGTCGAATCGGGCGACACTGTATGTATACTCGTCTAACTTGATGGCCGGTGTTCCGTCCTCTAACTGGAACTTCTCTCCTACATAAATTTCTTCGAATGTTACCATGACTACATTGTTTTCTTCTGTGTAAGCTAATACACGATCCTCTCGATTAAGCGACGGCATTTGCTTCACCTCCTGTTTTGTATTGTGTTGACCATTGACTTAGCGCTGATTCAAAAGCTGTATTTCTAACGAAGAGGCTGATAGGCAGCTCCGTATGCAATTCTCGTGCGATGAGTTCTGGAACGAATCCTTGTGCTCTTAAAAAATCGTACAGTCGTTTAGACTTGCAAGTGTATGTATGTTTCAATGTAATATCTCCTTATTTTGTACTAATTGTTTTAAATATGTTCCTAACATTGTGTTTCGTTTAGCTGACCCGTCTTTTTTTACGGCCATGTTAATGGTCTGTGCGTCTCCGAGAAGAACTAACTTTTTTTGAGGACGAGTGAGTCCTGTATAAATCAGTTGTCGATTCAACATGTACGTACTGGATTTATCTGCAATCATGATAATTGTCTTATTGGAAGATCCCTGCATTTTGTGAATCGTAATAGCATATCCAAGTTTCAGTTTACCGAGCGACCCTTCTGCCAAGTGGACAACTGTGCCACTGAAGTCAATTCTTAAACAAGAATAACTATACGCTTCGCCTTTTTTGTTTACTTTTTCAACAACTATTACATCCTCTACTATTCCTAATTCTCCATTGTTAATCTGTTTGTTGTCCATAGAGGAGTTCTCATTACATATAACAGTGTCTCCTTTACGGAATGTTGTTTCCTCGAATTTTAATTCTTTTTTCGCTGGCGACGCCGGATTAAACTTATTTTGAATGATTCTGTTCAACTTCTCTGTTCCCGTGTCTCCTACGTTCTTGGGTGTGATGATAGTAATTTCGCTAAGAGGATTTTTCTTTGTGAGCAAATTCATGTAATGCAATATTGCTTTTTCGATGTTGTCTTTGTCTGTTTCATGAAAAATAGCGTCTTTCCCCATTTTGACAGCTTTACTAGAACCAGAAGGGACAATATTTTTCCCGTGTCGCGCTTTGGTTGCCATGTCTAAGATTCCACCTTCCGACTGACGAAAGACATCTTTTAACTCTACGTGTGGTACTCCTCCATCAATCAAATCCTGGAGGAATCGACCCGCTCCAACAGATGGTAGTTGTTCAGGATCTCCGACGATAACAATCTTTTTTACTTTTTCAATTCCTTCAGACATAATTCTTCCTACAAATATGTCGATCATTGATCCTTCATCAATAAGTAAAACCTCGGTATCTAACTTGACGTTCTCCCTACCTTTTGATTTGACAGTATTTTTTTTATTATTGTCATCCCCAGAGAATCCGATATCGAAGGTTCGATGAAGGGTAGAAGAATCAATCTTCGTGTATTCTTTCATCACCTGAGCCGCACGACCAGTAGGTGCTGCTTGAATGATGTTCCAACCCACAGCTTTGCACATCTCTGTTGTCGCTTTTTGCATAGCAGATTTTCCTGTACCGGCATATCCAAGCAGACAGACGACTGGGCTTTCTGCGAATAGGTGTAAGAATTCTCTCTGACTATCGGTGAAGGCAATGTCGTTACGCTCTTGATAACCTAGGATAAAGGTTTCAACCTGACTTCTATCCATAGGGAAGCTTGGTTCTTCTTGAAGTTTGCGATAGAAGTTTTGGGCAATCGTTTTTTCTGAGGCTAAGCTACTTTTTAGAGCAATGATTTTTTCATCAACGTAGAATTTATGATTGTTTTTCAAATGGTCGACTGGAACATTTTCCATCTTCATTTTTTCTGAAATTATTTTTTGTAGATTCTTAACCCCCACATAAGTAGAACCATTCGACATTGATTCCGTAATAAAACCCTCTGCAGCAGCGCTAGCGCGAACCTCTAGCGGTAAGTCTTTATTAGCAGAAGCGGCGATTTTATCCGCAGACTTAAAGCTTACCCCTTTTATATTTTGCAGTTCATAAGGGTCATTTTTAACTATATTTACGCATTTTTTTAAACTTGGAGATGATTTTAAAATCTTTGAAGCCATACTCTCTGTAACTCCGTATTCACTTAAAATTGACATTAGAACGATTGAATCTAATTTCTCATC
The DNA here is from genome assembly GCF_018618595.1 of Exiguobacterium sp. s133. NCBI lineage: Bacteria > Bacillati > Bacillota > Bacilli > Caryophanales > Exiguobacterium > Exiguobacterium sp. s133. The sequence goes on along the minus strand of NZ_JACSMK010000012.1, from coordinate 4,041 downwards.
GATTCTTTTATTTATTTTCTTAACCGTATTTTCTCCGATTCCACTAAGAGAAATTAAATCATATTGATTATGTATGATTGCATTATATGCATCTAATTTTCGAGATTCTTTTGCAAATAAATTTTTCGTAGCAACTTTCCCTATAAGATTATTTAACACGTTTTCTATCTCGCTCTCTTCGATATCGTAGTCAAGCAAAGAGTTTAGCGTATATTGATCTCCATATTTAGCGTGATTAGTAAATGTAAAGTACCCAGTAACTTCTTTCCCAGTCTCAATATAGTCTATGAATGCTGGTATCTTATACTCTTGACCGTCTTCTTTGTTTGTTCCAATAAATATTTTATAATTTGTGTCCTCTTTAGGAGAAGAAAACATTAGCTTTTTAATACGAAACGTCATTTTTTTTCTGATAGACAAGCATCTTCATCCTCTCGACGTGTTTCTTTGGAATATCTCAATTATACTATTTTTAAGTTAAAAAGTATAATTTTTATGTTGATTTAATAAATAAATTTGCTATAATAAAATTATAGAAAACAAAAAGGGAGTGTTTCACGTGAAACAATCAGCAGTCGTTCAATTACAAACTAAGTCGGTAATGAGTCATATTCAGATGTTTTTAGATCGAAAGTCGTCTAGGTCTGAGTCTACAATGATCGCTTACAAAAAAGATGCTGCTGATTTTTTCATGGCAACACGAAACAAGTCTTTCGAAGAATTGAATGAGAGCGACTTAGTTTTCACGGTAGCGGAGATCGACCGTTACAATCTCTATATTACTGATCGATTCAAAGGTGGAACTGTCAACCGGAAGATGTCTTCGATTCGAAGTCTAATGAAGTACATCAATCGCGCGGGTTCATATCGCTTAGATCTGACGGTCTTCGATACGGAGTCGGCTCACTCTTCAGAAGAGTCATACGGCGTACTAACGTTTGCTGAATCTCAAGAGATGGCTCGACTTGCAAGACACCACAAAAACGGCAAAGCTAAGAGTGCTTTGATTCGATTGGCTGTTGTCACTTCATTCCGTGTAGACACGCTACTGAATCTCACGAAGAACAGCTTTAAACAGGTCGATGGGGTGTGGACAGTGACGACGGTAGGTAAGGGTGGCAAGCGTGATACAAAGGCCATTGCAGACGACGTGTATGCGTCTGTGAGAGAGGTAATGCCATTCGACGCGAATCAACCCATCTTCAAAATGACAGCTCAAACTACGCGAAACATGATTCGTAAACTTTGCGATGAAATGAATATCCCTGAAAACCGTAATATCGTCTTCCATAGCCTTAAGAAATGCGGAGTCAATGAAGTCTATATGATGACTGGTCACGATACAGCGAAAGCTCAAAAGCAGGGAGCGCACCAAAGCATTGCGACTACTGAGCGCTACCTAGACAAGAATGATGATTTAAAAAACGCCCCGTCCCTTATGATCGGGAAGGAGCTAGATTTTACTGCATTGGAAGATATGGAGAAGGAGGATCTAATTGGTCTTTTAAAAACGATGGATCGGTCATTCCAAATTCAATTGATGAATCGTTTGAAGTGACATCCTCGTCGGAATTAGTCTCTTCAAATTGCTGCATCTCTGTTTTGAATAATTTTTCAATAAACAAAATGACATATTTTTTAACAGTACCGTCGATCACCATGTCGTAAAAGATATCCATTAAGTCATTTCTTGTGTTTCTAAAAACAGGAATTTCGTCTCCATCCTCATCGACTTCCGGCTTCTCTTTTTCGGCAATTTGTTCAAGTTTCAAAATCATTTTTTTTAATAGGTGCTTCTTTCTGGCTAATCTAAAGTTCTCTATGAGTTCGGCCATATCTCTAGAGTCGCTCTGTAGGCTCATCAGATCTTCATATCTTTGGACGGGATTATCTTTCACTTCTTTTGCTAGAGATGCGGAATAATGCTTGTAAATGTATGAAGCTGAAAAATCTTTTTTGGCCAAAGGTGATATTTTATTTTTGACTAAATCTAAATGCTTTTCATGGTATTGATTAGATTTATCGTCTGAGGGAGAGCTGTTGGCGAACCACAAACTAATATTCTGTTCTGAAAGAATATCTTTTCGCTTTTGAAGATAGGCATCTGCAAGTTCGTCGTTTAGTTCTACGAAGTTTGAGCTAGTATTGTCAGACTTATCTACCGCTCTATAAGAAATTTTTAAATTAATTAAGCCTAATTTATGTAATCGTGATAAAGACCGAGAGACTTCTTGTTCGATGGATTTGATATGATTGGTGACGAACTCAATGACATAAGGGTTGGTTTCTCCAAAAATATATTTGATCACCGATGGAGATTTGAAGGATCGTGTCACTTGGAACTGATTGTCCGAAATATAAATAGAAGAGTCGTAGGCCACCCTCCCAATACTTCCCGATATGTTCTCTTGAGTAAGATGAATCAGCATGATCTTATCTAGATCAAAAGTGTAAGGAATGCTCCAACTGCCATTATGAGAAGTCTTTGTTAATCTTGGAGTTATTTGTTCTTTTTTATTTAAAACTTGATACTCGAACCCTCGACCCTTTTTTATACGATCAACAGTCTCGAAGTTTTGTTGAAGAGTTTTGAAAAGCGATTGCTCAAGATTGCTGTTAACGAATCGATTGTATTTCTGAAAATGAGCTTTTTGTTTGTCGCTACCAAAAAGCTGAACTGCTTCTAGCTTGGATAAAATCATATAAACATCTCCCTTTAAATTAAATAGTAGTGTAAACTTAACACATCTAAAGAGGTCTTGTAAACAATCTGTACGGCAAGTGTGCACAGAGGAGAATTTATGTAAACATAGTTGCGCATAATATTAATACATATAAACCCTTATAGACCAACTATGTTTACATTGAAATTGTATCCAATTACACATCAAATAAATAATAATTAACCGTTGAGCGTTAGCTCATAAGGTAGGGGATATTCACGTTAGTGAATATACCAACTCTTTTTAGAATAAATATTAGATTAATTCACATTAGATAATAGACTGGTTAATTAATATGAAGTAGGCTTCGCAGCTCCAACTCGCTAAAGCTTCGTTGTCGTTAGTCCACATCAGCAAGCTGAAGTGTCCTCGATTATTATTTGCTTCAAATTGGATTCAATCATCTGATCAGAAGTAATAAGATGAATAGTTGACTAACTTTAAATTAAAAAGTACAATTAAAATATCAAATGAAGGAAGGAAGATGTTAATGGAAGATGGATTAAGAATTGTGTTCATCGGTAAGATGAGAAGTGGTAAGAGTACATTGGCTGATTTATTCGCAGGGTATCAGGACTTACATAAGATGTCATTCGGTCATCGGTTGAAGGAGTATGCACATGAAATATTCCAACCGGAAGGAGATGTCAAAGCTAGAGAGCTCTATCAAGGGTTCGGACAGAAGATGAGAGAGATTGATCCAGATGTCTGGGTAAAGCAAGTTGAGAAAGATATTAAAGAGAATGGATACAAACGAATCGTGATTGATGATCTTCGACAGCCTAATGAATATAAGTGGGCTAGAGAAAATGGATTCATCTTGGTTAAGGTAGTCACTAGTGACGAAGTTCGAAAGAAACGAATGGAATCAAAAGGTGAGTTGGTCACAGATGAAATCTTGAATCATGAGACTGAGCAGCATATCGATGGATATCAGTGTGATTATACGGTTAGTGGAGAAATCGATCCGTTGACTGTTTATCTTACAATGAGCAAGGCGATTAAATTTAAACGAAAAGGAGTTGTTTGAGATGAATACATTAGTCGGGTTGGCACAAGAGGAAAATGACAAGTATCTGTTTTTCCTGGGTGAGAATGAAATCAAGCAATTACATACGCTAATGGGAACACGACCGTTGGGTTATTTAGATGAGCTTCGTAAAGATGTTGAGAAAGCATACGATGACATCAATTCCAAGGCCTCACAGAAGGGACGAGAAGCATGAATACAGAGCTTGTATTGTTTACCCTAGTCTGGGTATTACTTTTACTACTAGTAGGTTTAATCGTTGTCTACGTGTTGAAAAATCGAGATAAA
>NZ_JACSMK010000011.1:0-119297 GCF_018618595.1 Exiguobacterium sp. s133 | reverse complement strand
ACAGGAAGACGATTAGGGAGGAAAGAGAGAGCAAAAAAAGATGGGAGATCACATTCAAGTGACCTTCCATCTAGTTTGTCTACACGCTGTGACGTGTCTCAAGACACGTCTTGCTCGAAGGCGATTCATCTCCTACCTGCGCTGGGCTTCGCCCTGAGACGCTTAGAGGTGGGAGTATTCTCGCCTGATTTTGATAAACGGCAACTAAACGTTTAAGATACCTCTGATTCGGCTAAAACATAATTAGAGCAGAATAGAGAATTGGAGATGATGAACATGTTGTCAGCGAAACAAATCGAGGAATTCAAAGAACGTCTACTTAAGGAAAAAGATAAAACGGAATCGAACATCGAGAACCGTGAAACAGATTACGACGAAGGCGCACTTTCAAGTTATGATAATCATCCTGGAGATTCAGGTGACGAATTATTTTTACGGGAACGGGATCAAGCGATCACGGATTTAGAAACAGACATGTTATCTGACGTCGATCTTGCCCTAAAAGCAATCGAAGAAGGCACGTACGGAATCTGTAAGGTATGTGGAAAAGAAATCGAGCTAGAGCGTCTCGATATCATTCCTGAAACACTCTTATGCATTGATGATGCGAAAGAAGAAGCTGAAAAAAATAGCTTGAATGAGCAACAACGACCGGTCGAAGAGGATGTACTCGATCCATCTGTTACAGCGACGGGAAAAGATATTGATGGAGATACGGATGGCTTTAGTAAAGTCAGTGACTTCGGAAACTCAGACTCGCCGTCAGATAATGAAGATGGCATCGACACGACGCGTTCATAAGAGGTTGATTAAGAGATGCAAGACAGGGGGCGATAATCGTTTCCTGTCTTGCATTTTTCAATCAAAAAAGTTAACGGAAAATTTTGACTTTTCATACTTATTTGTTAGTATGTACATGAGGGGTTTTTTTACGGGGGACCAAAATGAAAGCGCATACAAAAACTTCTCGGGTTGACCATTTTATTTGAGGGAGGAAAACAGTCATGATTTACGAGATTCCAAACACACAAGGGTCAAAAGTACAGTACAGAGATCGTTATGAAAATTTCATCAACGGGAAATGGACGGCACCCGTCAATGGAGAATATTTTGATGACATCACACCGGTCACCGGGAAGGTATTATGCCAAGTCGCGCGTTCGACAAAAGAAGATATCGAATTAGCACTCGATGCCGCACACGCAGCCAAAGAGGCGTGGGGAAGAACATCGGTCGCGGAACGGTCGAACATCTTAAATAAAATCGCCAATCGGATGGAAGAAAATTTAGAACTTTTAGCCTACGCCGAGACGCTAGAAAACGGGAAAGCCGTCCGCGAGACGTTAAACGCAGATTTACCACTGGCGATTGATCATTTCCGTTATTTCGCCGGTGTCATCCGGGCGCAAGAAGGATCTGTCGGGGAACTTGATAACGATACCGTCGCCTATCATTTTCATGAGCCGCTCGGCGTCGTCGGTCAAATCATTCCGTGGAACTTCCCGATTCTGATGGCCGTCTGGAAACTAGCACCGGCATTAGCTGCCGGAAACTGTGTCGTCTTAAAACCGGCAGAACAGACACCGGCAAGTATTTTACTCTTGACTGAAATGATTGAAGACTTGCTCCCGGCAGGCGTCTTAAATATCGTCAACGGGTTTGGTTTAGAGGCAGGGAAACCACTTGCGTCGAGCAAACGGATTGCGAAAATCGCCTTCACGGGTGAAACGACGACAGGTCGCTTAATCATGCAGTATGCGTCACAAAACATTATTCCCGTTACACTTGAATTAGGTGGAAAATCTCCGAACATCTTCTTTGAAGATATTATGGACGCCGATGACGCCTTTTTCGATAAAGCAATCGAAGGGTTACTAATGTTTGCCTTGAATCAAGGGGAAGTCTGTACCTGTCCATCGCGGGCGTTGATTCAGGAGTCGATTTATGAACCGTTCATGGAGCGGGTACTTGAACGCGTCAAAGCAATCAAACTCGGAAATCCACTTGACGGCGACGTCATGATGGGTGCACAAGCATCGAATGAACAAATGGAAAAAATTCTATCTTATCTAGAAATCGGTAAATCAGAAGGCGCAGAATGCCTGATTGGTGGAGAACGCAATCAGATGGACGGCGATCTTGCTTACGGTTTCTACATCCAGCCGACGATCTTTAAAGGGCACAACAAGATGCGGATTTTCCAAGAAGAAATTTTTGGACCGGTTCTGTCCGTCACGACGTTCAAAACGGATGACGAAGCGCTTGAGATTGCGAACGATACGTTATATGGTCTCGGTGCCGGTGTATGGACGCGCGACATGAACCGTGCCTATCGCTTCGGACGGGCGATTGAAGCAGGACGTGTCTGGACGAATTGTTACCATCAGTACCCTGCCCATGCGGCATTCGGCGGTTACAAGATGTCCGGGATTGGTCGAGAAAATCATAAAATGATGCTCAATCATTACCAGCGGACGAAAAACCTTCTCGTCAGCTATAGCCCGAACAAACTCGGTTTCTTCTAAGCGAAGAAAGGAAGTGTCCGTATGGTCGAACGTGTCCTTGCTACAGCGGCGACGCTCGAGTTGATTGACAAGTTACGAGCAAAGCATGGACCCCTCATCTTTCATCAATCCGGGGGGTGTTGTGATGGCAGTTCACCGATGTGCTTTGCGGAAGGGGATTTATTTCTCGCAGATCACGATTTATTGATTGGGATAATTGGCGGCTGTCCATTTTATATTCATGAAGATCAGTATACGTATTGGAAACACACGCAACTCCTCATCGATGTTGTCGATGGGCGCGGTGGCATGTTTTCGCTTGAAGGGGTCGAAGGGAAACGTTTTCTGACCCGATCCCGTGCCTTTACGGATGAAGAGTACGCTACACTTCAGACTGACACTAGATGACCCCCTTTAAAACATCTGAAACTGCTTCGCGTGAGAGATGTCACCGAGGCAGTTTCAGATGTTTTTTCATTTGCTGTGTGAGGGGAACGCTAGCACGAAATTTGGTTTCTCTATGCGAAGAGCGGTATAATAAAAGCAACATTTTTTAAAAGGAGGTCTTGTTGATGGTTGAGTTTACACGATTGACGTCCATTGATGCCGTGCAGTCCTGGTATTCGGGTCCGAACGCTAGTTTTTTATACGTCTCAAGCCCGAATTGTTCCGTTTGTGAATCCTTGTTCCCACAAATCGAACCCATCATGTTGGAACACCCGGAAATTCGATCGGCGCGTGTCGATGTATCGGACGTTCCCGAAATTGCAGGAGCGTTATCCATTTTCACCGCCCCTGTCTTACTTTTGTTTTTAGACGGAAAAGAGATGCACCGCGAGGCACGAATCGTCCCAATCGAACGATTCCGTCAACGCGTGGAGCAGATTAGTGAATTTGTAAAAACAGAAATCATCGATTTGGAAAATTAATCGTTAATCTTTAACTGAAGGAGGAAGAAGATGAGGTATCCATTTTTCGGCTGGACAGGGCAAACGATTGGTATAACAGCATTATCTTCCGGCTTACCTGATGCGCTCCATCCTTTACTCGAAGAATCCAAGTTACGTTTAGAGGACCGGCAGATGGAGACGATGATTGGTGATACGGTTTGGACACAAAAGAAAGCACAGAGTACAACAGCAGCGGTTCGGGCATCTGAATTGATGCAGATGTTCCAAAACCCAGATATCGATGCGATCCTGCCGCCGTTTGGTGGCGAACGCGCCTTGGATGTATTACCGCATCTAGACTTTTATGAACTGCCGGTGAAATGGTTACTCGGATATTCAGATACGAGTACGGTCTTGTTCGCAATTACCGTAAAAACGGGGATTGCGACAGCACATGGTCCGAACGTGCTTGAGTTGAGAAGTGAAGAATGGGACGAGACGACAGCTGCTTGGCGTCGCGTGCTTGCAACACCGCGTGATGGTTCCGTGACCCAATGGATGTCGACAAGGTTTCAAACAGCCTGGAATCACGACGTCCGCCCTGAGCGCTTTATGTTCCATTTCGATCAACCGACGGAATGGAAAACCCTGAATCCATCCATCACTCAGGTAACGGGTCGACTTCTCGGAGGATGCCTCGAAACCGTCCGTCATTTAATCGGTACGCCTTATGGCGATGTCCGTGCATTTCAAGAACAACAACTCGAGGGTGAACCGATTCTTTGGTACTTCGAAGCCTGTGAAGCCAGCGCGACTGATCTTCACCGTTCCTTGATGCAGATGCATCTTGCCGGCTGGTTTGATAACGCAACTGGTATTTTGTTTGGTCGAACAAGCGCAGGGCAGGCAATCGAAGACTATGCATTACTGGATGTCTACCAAATGATTGCAACAGAGACAGGACTGCCGATTTTTTATGATTTCGACATCGGTCATCAGCCGCCCCAATTGACACTCGTCAATGGTGCGACGGCAACAGTGACGCTTCAAGGAAAAGATTCACGGCTTGATATGACATTCAACTAAGGAGATTTCATATGGCGACACGACATTTTCAATCGCTTGGTGCATATAAGCGAATCTATATCAATCCGGAAACACGCCGGATGACGTTACCAGAACCTTTTTATGATGCACTCGGACTGACGGATGAAGTAATGATTGCGCAAGTCGGACAAGTCCTCGTCATGCGCAATCCAGACGAGATGGTCGAGATGGAGACCGAATTATTATCGCAAATCGTTGAAGAAGGATTTGCGGGGCAAGAGCTCATTCGCGAATTCGCTTACCGGAAGGCGCAGCATGAACAACGGTTGCGCCAGCACATATTACAAGATGATCATCCAGAGTCGTCAGCTCAACTAGAAATCGAACTATAACAACAAGGAGTGAGGACCGGATGCGAACAGGTACAAAAATTGGTTTAGGCGTGATTGGTTCAGGGATGCTTGCAGCAAGCTATTACTTTTACGAAATGGCGATCGCAACGAATCCGAAACCCTTCTTGACGAACAACCGTGATTTAAGTGACGAGATGGTCCGATTGATGCAACCGGGTCAGACATGGATTAAGGAACAACCGTTAGAACTCGTCGCGACGCAAGCAGATGATGGATTGACGCTTCGCGCACATTACTTACCGCCACTCGTTGCGTCCGATCGAGTCGTCATTCTCGTACATGGTTACGGTGGTGTCGGAACAGACTTAGCAGGATTCGCCTATCTGTATCATCAAGCGGGTTTTCATGTGTTGATGCCGGACAATCGTGGTCACGGAAAAAGTGACGGAAATTACATCGGTTTCGGGTGGCATGACCGGCAAGACTGTCTGCGCTGGATCGACTATTTAATCGGATGTGTTGGTACGGATTCTTCCATCTTTTTACATGGTGTATCGATGGGGGGCGCGACGGTTTTGATGACGAGTGGAGAAACATTACCTGCTCAAGTCAAAGGCATTATCTCCGACTGTGCTTATACATCAGTCAACGCAGTCCTCGCCTATCAGATGAAACGGATGTATCGTTTGCCGCACTTTCCGTTCCTTGCGATGACGAGTTTATTGACGAAATTAAAGGCTGGTTACTTCTTCAGTGAAGCTTCCGCATTAAAACAAGTCAAAAAGGCGGCGGTACCGATCTTATTCATTCATGGGGATGCAGATACGTTCGTTCCGACATCGATGGTCTATGAACTGTATGATGCTTGCCAAACGAAGAAGGAACTCGTCGTCATTCCGAATGCGGCACATGCAATGGCTTATTTTGAGGCACCCGATCGATACGATGAAGTCGTCGAGGCGTTCGTTCGGCGCGTAATGTCAGCATGACAAATGAAAGTGTATGAAGTGGAAGGAATGGATTGACAAAAATCAGTCCATTTCGTATTCTACAATCATATAAGCTATGTCGTCGTGGCGGAATCGGTAGACGCGCTAGACTCAGAATCTAGTGGTGGCAACACTGTGGAGGTTCAAGTCCTCTCGGCGGCATTTCCATAAGTTGAAGACCTGTTAGTAGGTCACAGACTGTAGACAAACTAGATGGAAGGTCACTTGCATGTGATTTTCTATCTTTTTTTGTTCTCTCTTTCCTTCCTAAGCGTCTTCCTGTGGCAAACATCGCGCCGCTACAGCGAAGCTGCAGGGTCGCTCCTGTTTGCTTTCCACTAGAAAGCGATTAGATCGAAAATCGCGACTTTTTTAGTTTTCTTTCAGATAATTCAGTTTTTTTACCAAAACATGTTTCAAAGGGACCATTATTAAGGAAAATATCCTAATAGAGGGCCGTGCCTTCAAAAGAAGGGGGTAAAAAGGATGAATAAACGTTTTTCTATCTTATTTTTATTGATGGGATGTCTGTTCGTATTAAGTGCGTGTAGCATCGGTTCAAATGATGATTCATCGTCAGAGGACAAAACGTACAAAGTCGGGATCGACGTCACCTATCCACCATTCGAGTACAAGGACGGGGATACGTACAAAGGAATCGATATCGATTTGATTCAAGCGATTGCAGACGACCAAAACTTCAAGATTGAATTTGAAGCGATGGACTTTAGCGGAATCATTCCTGCTCTGCAGGCGGATCAACTCGACATCGCGATTGCCGGGATGAGTATCACACCGGAACGTGAAAAAGTCGTTACCTTCTCTGACCCGTACTTTGAAGCCGGACTGATTCTTGTCGTCAAAGACAACAATGATGACATCAAGTCGGTTGATGATTTAAAAGGGGAACGCGTGGCAGTTAAAAAAGGGACGACGGGGGCAAAGTATGCAACGGATAACGCGGATAAGCTAGGCATTAAAGTTACACAATTCAATGATAGTCCAGCGATGTTCCAGGAAGTCAAAAATGGGAATGCAGCAGCCTTGATTGAAGACTATCCAGTCATCTCGTATGCCAACAAACAACAAAACCTTGGTCTGAAACTCGTGGGAGATCGTTTAAATGGTGATAATTACGGGATTGCCGTCCTTAAAGGGGAAAACGAAGACTTGATGAAAAAAATCAATACAGGTTTAGCGAATTTAAAAGACAGTGGCGAGTACGACGAAATCGTTGATCGTTATTTAAAATAATCACCCGATTGAGTGAATGATGAGGGAGTTGAGCTGCTGATGGAAGTAGCAAAAGCTGCATTTCCGTTTTTCTTAGATGGGTTACAAGTTACCTTATATATCTTTATCATCGCCGTCATCGCAGGATTCTTGATTGGTCTCATCGTTGCCTTGATGCGCTTGTCTCCATTAAAACTTTTAAATGGGATCGCAATCGTTTATATCGATGTGATCCGTGGGACACCGTTCATCGTTCAACTGTTCTTCATTTATTTTGGTTTGAACTCACTCGAATGGTTATCGATGGACCGGATGTACGCGGGGATTTTGACGGTCGCGATCAATGCAGGGGCCTATTTTGCAGAAATCATCCGGGCCGGCATCCAGTCGATTGACAAAGGTCAAACCGAAGCCGCACGATCGCTCGGGATGACGGGCCGTCAAACGATGGTCCAAATCATTTTACCGCAAGCTTTTCGGAGAATGTTGCCGACCATTACGAACCAATCGATCATTAGTTTAAAGGATACTTCGTTGCTCTCGATTATCGGCATCGCCGATTTGACGCAACAAGGACAAGTCCAGCAAGCGACGACGTTTGAACCGTTCATCGTCTGGTCCGTCGTCGGCTTAATGTATTTCGTCATCATCTATCTGCTGTCGATGTTAGCGAAATTCTTGGAACGGAGGTTTACGCTACGATGAGTATCATTCAAGTAGATAACTTAAAAAAGTCATTCGGAAAAAATGAAGTCCTAAAGGATATCTCCGTTGAAGTAGAAGAGAAAGAAGTAGTTTGCGTCATTGGTCCATCTGGTTCTGGGAAAAGTACGTTTCTTCGTTGTCTGAATCGTCTGGAAGACATTACAGGTGGGACAGTCATCATCGATAAGCACAATATTACGGACCCGAAAGTCGACATCAATAAAGTCCGAGAAGAAGTTGGGATGGTCTTTCAGCACTTTAATCTCTTTCCGCATAAGACGGTTTTAGATAATGTTATGCTCGCACCGATTAAAGTCCGTAAAACGGAAAAGGGACAAGCAAAGGAACGTGCGCTTGCATTACTTGATAAGGTAGGGCTCCGCGAAAAAGCGGACAACTATCCTGGAGAACTTTCAGGCGGACAGAAACAACGGGTCGCGATTGCCCGTGCACTCGCGATGAATCCGAAAATCATGTTGTTCGACGAACCGACATCGGCACTTGATCCGGAGATGGTCGGGGATGTCCTTGAAGTCATGAAACAATTGGCAATCGAAGGGATGACAATGATTGTCGTGACACATGAAATGGGCTTCGCCCGTGAGGTCGGAGATCGCGTACTCTTTATGGACGGCGGCTATATCGTCGAAGAAAATGTTCCGAGTGAACTGTTTGATTCTCCGCAACATGAACGGACCCAATCGTTTTTAAGTAAAGTGTTGTAAACGAGGACGCCGGTGCCTGAAAGATAGGCATGGGCGTTTCTTTTCGTGTGCAGAAATGACACTACCGTGAAAGAAATGTTTGTATCATAAATCACTGATGCTGACATCATAAGAAAAACTTATACATTTAGCACAGAGAAATTGGGAATTCGAAACGCACTGAGGCTTAAGAAGTAGTAAGATAATAACTAAGGCAAACACTTTGGTATAAACGCCTTCAGTCGTGGTCATCCATCTTAATTCATAGAGGAAGTGCCACTGTCGATTTTTTATGCCACTATATTTGAAAGCGCTAACAGGTAGAGAGTTGGGAACGGGCTGTGTTGAGCAGCTCAAAGGGTGAAATGAATGAAACGGGGGGAACCGTACATGGCAAGCCGGGAACAGGAGAAACAAGCATTTTATGGACCGAACCTTGGGTACATCATCGAGATGTACGAACGATTTTTAGAAGATGCTTCTTCGATTGACGAAGAGACGCGTGCTTATTTTGAAACACACGGTGCTCCGGTCACAGAAACTGTCACACCAGTGCACGTAGAAACAGGGGATTTCGAAAAATATTTAGCCGCGCATCGTCTCGCAGAACGTATTCGGGCGAAGGGTCACCTTGCGGCAGATATTTATCCGTTGAAAGATCATCCGCGTGAGAACGAATTGCTTGAATTAGAGCAGTTCGGATTAACGGAGGCAGATTTACGGACGATGCCGGTCTCACTCGTTTGTCCAGATCCACCTGCAGGTCTTTCGGACGCATTCGAAGCAATCGAGCACTTAAAAGCGCAATACACGGGAGCGGCGGCAGTCGAACTCCAACACGTTGATGATTTAGACGAAAAGAAATGGTTACGTCAAAAAGTCGAACAAGGCGCATTGACGGCGAAACTGACGAATGACCAAAAGAAACAACTTTTCAAACGACTAGCTGAAACGGAGTTGTTCGAGAAGTTTCTTCATAAAACATATGTCGGACAAAAACGTTTTTCAATCGAAGGACTCGACGCGATGGTTCCATTGCTTGATACGATTATCGGTCACTTGATTGCGAACGGTTCAGAAACGATCAATATCGGGATGGCTCACCGTGGACGCTTGAACGTGCTCGCTCACGTGCTCGGGAAACCGTACGAAATGATTTTCGCAGAGTTCCAGCACGCGCCAAATCATGACCTTGTCCCGTCAGAAGGATCAATCGGAATTACGTATGGTTGGACAGGCGATGTTAAGTATCACCTCGGGCTCAATCGCAAAATGGAACAACAATCGACGAACGTCCGCGTGACACTTGCGAACAACCCGTCACACCTCGAGTTCGTCGATCCTGTCGTCGAAGGGTTCACGCGGGCGGCGCAAGACGATCGCTCCAGCAAGGGGATGCCGACGCAAAGTCAAAATAAAGCAGCCGCGATTTTAATTCATGGTGATGCTGCCTTTCCTGGTCAAGGAATTGTCGCAGAGACCTTGAACATGACGAACTTGAAGGGGTACAACACGGGCGGTACAATTCATATCATCGCCAACAATACGATTGGCTTCACGACAGAGCCAACCGATTCACGGTCGACACGTTATTCGAGTGACTTAGCGAAAGGTTATGAGATTCCGATCTTCCACGTCAATGCGGATCAGCCGGAAAGCTGTTTAGCAGTCGCGCTCTTAGCAAGCGAATACCGTGCGAAGTTCAACAAGGATGTCTTGATTGATTTGATCGGATATCGCCGGTTTGGTCACAATGAGATGGATGAGCCGATGAATACGAACCCGGTCCTGTATGAGTTGATCCATAACCATGACACAGCGCGTGTCCTTTATGCAAAAGATCTTGTCGAACGCGGGGAAGTATCGCAAGAGGAAGTCAAAACGATCGAAGCTGAGATTAGTGATGTGATGAAAGCGGCGCGCGAAAAAGTACCAAACGTCGAAAAAGAATACGGGGGCATCATGCCGGATGTCGTATTCAAAGGGGTTCCGTCGATTGAGACGGGGGTCGAGAAGGACAAATTGATTCATTACAATGACCAGCTACTCGCATGGCCGAGTGGGTTCACGGTCTTCCATAAGCTTGAAAAAGTTTTAAAACGGCGAACGGATGCTTTAACGACGCACAAGGGAATTGACTGGGGACATGCAGAAACGCTTGCCTTTGCTTCAATCCTGTCAGATGGCACACCAATCCGTCTCAGCGGTCAAGATTCTGAACGGGGAACGTTTGCACAACGTAACATTAACTTGAATGACGTGAAAACAGGGAAATCGTTCTCACCGATGCACGAGTTAGAATCAGCGCAAGCATCATTCGCCGTCTATAACAGTCCGTTATCGGAAGCTGGCGTACTCGGGTTTGAATATGGATATAACGTCTTTGCGCCAGAGACACTTGTTTTGTGGGAAGCGCAATACGGTGACTTTGCAAACTCAGGGCAAGTCATCTTTGACCAATTCATCGCCGCAAGTCGCGCGAAGTGGGGTCAAACATCAGGTCTTGTCATGCTCTTGCCACACGGGTACGAAGGGCAAGGTCCAGAACACTCAAGTGGTCGCTTGGAACGTTTCCTGACATTGTCCGGTGAAAAGAACTGGACCGTCGCAAACGTCACGAGTGCAGCGCAGTACTTCCACTTGTTGCGTCGTCAAGCCGCTATTCTCGGCAAAGACGAAGTTCGTCCGCTCGTCGTGATGACGCCGAAAAGTTTACTTCGTCATCCGCTTGCGACATCTGACTTGTCGGAATTGACGTCGGGTTCGTTCAAGCGAATCGTCGAACAAGAGGGGTTAGGTCAATCACCGGAACGCGTCGAACGTCTTGTGTTCGCAACGGGTAAAGTTGCGATTGATTTAGCGGATGCACTCGCGAAGTCGGACGAGTCATATGACTGGCTGCATATCGTCCGCGTCGAGGAAATCTATCCGTTCCCGGCGAAACAGTTGAAAGAGTTAGTCGCGCGTTATCCGAATGTGACAGAAGTCGTATGGGTCCAAGAAGAACCGAAAAACATGGGCGCGTGGTCTTATATCGAACCACGTCTTGAGTCCGTCGCACCAAACGGGATCACCCAAGTGCGTTACATCGGTCGCAGACGCCGGTCGAGTACAGCTGAAGGAGATCCGACCGGTCACAAAGTCGAACAAGCGCGTATCATTCATGATGCGTTGACTCGGACAGCAGCACGGACGGAGAACGAACAACAAACATCGAATACGAACGCGTAACGAAAGCGATTTAGCAGAGATTGAACCATAGTCATAGGGGGACAAAAACGATGGAAATCAAAGTACCAGAACTTGCCGAATCAATTACAGAGGGGACGGTCGCTTCATGGTTGAAACAACCGGGCGATCACGTAGAAAAAGGGGAAGCAATCGTTGAGCTGGAAACGGACAAAGTAAACATCGAAGTACCGTCAGACGAAGCGGGAACATTATCAGAAGTGATGGCAGCAGAAGGGGATACAGTGCGTGTCGGGGAAACAATCGCCGTCATCACGGTTGGTGGAGAAGCGGAAGCACCTAAACAAGCAGAAGCGCCAAAAGCAGAACCGAAACAAGAAGAAGCCAAGCAACCTGAAAAAGAACAACCGGTCGCAGTCGCAGCAACTGAAAAAACGTCAGCGGCTGATCGTCCGATCGCTTCTCCGGCGGCTCGGAAATTGGCACGGGAAAAAGGAATCGATCTCGCACAAGTAGCGACGCAAGACCCACTCGGTCGGATTCGTGTTCAAGATGTCGCGACGTTCGAAGTTTCACCTCGTGAGCAAGCACCTGTTCAGGAAAAACAAGCAACACCAGCACCGAAAGCACCAGCACAAGCAGCTCCAGGTAAACCGGAAGAGCGGATTAAAATGTCACGTCGTCGTAAGACGATTGCCAACCGTCTCGTCGAAGTGCAACAGACGGCAGCGATGTTGACGACATTCAACGAAATCGATATGTCGGCCGTAATGGCATTACGGAAACGACGCCAAGAAAAATTCGTCAAAGATAACGACGTCAAACTTGGTTTCATGTCCTTCTTTACGAAAGCAGCCGTCGCAGCACTGAAAAAAATGCCGTACTTGAATGCTGAAATCCAAGGCGACGAAATCGTCCTTAAGAAATTCTATGATATCGGCATTGCCGTGTCTGCTCCAGACGGACTCGTCGTGCCGGTCGTTCGTGACGCGGATAAAAAGAATTTTGGTGAGATTGAAAAAGATATCATCAGTCTGGCTGTTAAGGCACGCGATAACAAATTAGGGCTGTCTGACTTAACGGGTGGGACGTTTACGATCACGAATGGTGGGACATTCGGTTCATTGATGTCGACACCAATTTTGAATGGTCCTCAAGTTGCGATTCTCGGAATGCATGCGATTAACTTGCGCCCTGTCGCAATCGATGCAGAACGGATGGCCAACCGCCCGATGATGTATGTCGCACTTTCATACGATCACCGGATCGTGGACGGAAAAGAAGCCGTGACGTTCTTGAAACACATCAAAGATTTACTTGAAGATCCAGAATCATTGATTTTTGAAGCGTAATCAACGTTACATGTGCGGCGTTCTCCTTTAAATAGGGAGGACGCCTTTTTGTTTGCTTGGGAAAAGGATGACATCAGTAGTTGCGTATTTGTCATCGTTTCTAAAAGCTTCTTCATCCGAACTACATGTTTCCTTCACAGTCATAGCGTAAGATTCAGTCTGTAAGTTACTTTTAAGGGGGAATCCAACATGATGAAACAGATTGGCGTTACCGTACTTACAGGAGCAATCGTTGCAACAAATTTCGGGAGCATCGATGCTTCGGCACATCAACAGAAACACGGGTTACTCGATCAGAATCGAGTCGTCAACATCGCCCACCGCGGTGCTTCTGGATACGCACCTGAACATACGATGACGGCGTACCAACTGAGTCATAAAAAGTTGAAAGCCGACTACATCGAAATCGATTTACAGATGACGAAGGATGGTAAGCTGATTGCGATGCACGATGAGACGGTCGACCGGACGACAAACGGAACAGGTGCCGTCAAAGATAAGACGTTAGCAGAAATCAAGCGACTTGATGCAGGAAGCTGGTTCAATACAGCGAACCCTGAATATGCGAAGGACGAATATAAGGGACTGCAAGTTCCGACTCTCGATGAGATTTTTGATACGTATGGCAAACATGCGAACTATTATATTGAAACAAAATCTCCTGAAGTCTACCTGGGAATGGAAGAAAAATTATTGAAAACGTTACAACGTCATGGTCTATCAAGTGATCACGTCAAACCGGGGCAAGTTATGATTCAATCATTCAGTCAAGAAAGTTTGTTGAAAGTCAAGCAGCTGGATGCACGTCTTCCGCTCGTTCAATTGATGGACGCGGCGACGGTCAAAGCGATGACGCCTGAGGCACTCGACGAGCTACAGACGTACGCAGTCGGACTCGGACCGTCCTTTAAAGGATTGACGCGGGAAAATACAGCGATGATCCGCGAGCGTGGGTTATTGCTCCACCCCTATACAGTCAACGAAAAAGTCGACATGGAGCGGATGCTTGACTTCGGTGTAACCGGAGTCTTCACAAACTATGCCGATCGATTTAATGAAGTGTTGCACGCCCTGAATAAAAGAAATAAATGAATACCAGAAAAATCAGTTGTCTCCCGTTATGGAAGGAGATAGCTGATTTTTTTATTGTTCATAAAAAAACGATCCAAGAGCGATGTGCTTACGTATGCTTGTATGAAAAACTGTTAATTCGCCGAAACGCGTGAGGATGAAAAAAATTTAAATCGGACATTTGATTTTCAGATTCTATCTAAAAAATGGTACGCTAGGCATAGAGAATTCGGATGAATTAAAACTTTTTAAGACGCTTGAGCGAAAGGACGGGTTGGATGCGCATCACACAATATACGGATTATGGATTACGGGTCCTGATTTATCTCGGTGTTCATCGAGATAAAGTTACGCCGATGCCGATGATCGCGAGCCATTATGGAATTTCAGCGAATCATTTGATGAAAGTCACGCAACAGTTGACGAAACTCGGGTACGTTGAATCGACGCGTGGACGGACAGGTGGATTACGATTGATAAAGGATCCGGCAAATATCAATATCGGACAAGTCGTACGTGAGATGGAACCGATGGAAATCGTTAAATGTTTTTCTAAAGAAGGCCGATGCATCATTGAGCCGAATTGTCATTTAAAAGGGATTCTTGGACGCGCTTTACGTGCGTTTCTTAAAGAACTCGAACAACACTCACTAGCAGAACTCGTTGAAAATAAAGAGGAGTTAACCTTTTTATTTGCATCAGAAACGACATCCGTTCAATCGTAAATACGTGACGACGTTCACGAAAAAGGACATCATCTCCCGTAAAAAATCGGAGGATGATGTCCTTTTTGCGTTGAATTAACAAGAATTAGTTATCTCGGTTGATGCGTTTTTTCGGCATGACATGTTCTTTGTTTTTCGAGAGGTCATCTTGAACAGATCCTTTCCATAAGGGAACATCACTGTAGTAGGCAGCACGGGCGATTAAATGACTTCCGATCGGTGCAGTCGTCAGAACGAACAGAATACCTAAAAATGTTCGTGATGAAAAGAGTCCTTCTTCTGTCACGAAGAAAATGATGACGCTGATCAAAATACTCATGACGCCGAGTGTGGCGCTCTTAGAGGCTGCGTGTGCGCGTGTATAGATATCGGGTAGACGAATCAGCCCGAGAGCCGCGACGATGCTGAAAAAGGCTCCAATTAAAGCAAAGGCGACTACGAAGATTTCATTTATTGCGATCACGTTCGATGATCTCTCCTTTCTCAATGAATTTCGAGAAGGCGACAGTCCCGATGAAAGCTAAAATACCGATTAACAAGATGACTTCTAAATAGTCACTTGTCCGTAAGAGAACGGATACTAAACCGACGATGGAGATTAAACTGATGCCGATTGAATCAAGTGCGATGACGCGATCAGCAATCGAGGGTCCTTTGATGACGCGGTAAAACAAACCGAGCATGGAAATGAAAACGCCTCCGAGTGCGATATAGATCAGCATTTCAAACATTATCGACTCACCTCCAGAATCGCTTTTTCAAAACTATTCCGGATGGCAGCGACAGCTTCATCCGCTTCTGGCATATGAAGCGCGTGGATATACAGTGTTTTATTATCATCTGAGATATCGACGACGAGTGTTCCGGGTGTCAACGTAATCAACATAGAAAGTAACGTAATCTCCCAGTTTTTCTTTAACGTCGTCTCGTACGCAAAGATACCGGGCTGAATATCGAGTCGCGGTTTTAAGATGACGGCCAGAACTTCGATATTCGCAACGACCAATTCGTAAAGAAACCGAATCGAGAGGCGAACTAGAGCGATGACCGGACCGAGATAAAACCGGCTACTGAAACCACGACGCATCGCGAACATCGCAATCAACCCGAGTAGATAACCGACGATGAATGACGAAGTCGTGAAGGAGTTCGATAGAAACATCCATAAGATGGCTAAAAAAGCATTGAGCATTAATTGAAATGGCATCGATTAGCCCTCCTTCAGTACAGCTTGAATATAAAGTGATGGATCGACGAGCGGATCAACGGCTTGGGTGATGAATGGACGAACGGCTTCTGCCCCGACCCCATACGCGACGGTAATCATTACTAAAAGAATTGATGGAGCGAGCAATTGTTTGACGAGATGACGTCGTGAACCCGTATACGTCTTCGGTGTACCCCAAAATCCGCGAATGAAGATTTGCATGACGGAATAGAGGACAAGCAAACTTGACGCAAGGACGATGAACGGTCCGACGAGGTCACCGGCTTCAATCCCGCCACGGACGATCAGTAGTTTACCGATGAACCCGCTGAACGGCGGGATACCAGCCAAGGACAAGGCAGCGATGAAATACGTCCAGCCAAGCAACGGATAAGCCTTAATCATTCCACCCATGCTTTTAAGACGGCTCGAGCCCGCAATTCCGACCATGATACCGACGAGCAAGAAGAGAGCTGCTTTGATTAACATATCATGTAACAGGTAGAAGACGGCTCCTTCGAGCGACTGACGAGTCATGACGGAAACGCCGTAAAGAATGACGCCGACGGCAACGATGATGTTGTAGATTAAGATTTGTTTCGCATCTTTTGTCGCGAGGGCGCCGATGACACCGATGATGATTGTCGCCAGTGCCAATCCCCCAAGAAGCGAGTGGATGATCCCGATTTCGTTCGAAAAGAACAAACTATACGTCCGCAAGATGCCATAGACACCGACTTTCGTCAAGAGAGCACCGAACAAGGCGAGGACGGGTGTCGGTGGCACTTGATACGAGCCAGGTAACCAAAAATAAAGCGGGAAAATCGCTCCTTTTAAGCCGAAGACGACTAAAAATAAAATCGCGATGACACTCAAGATTCCGGGCTGATTGATTTCAGAAATCTTTTGCGAGATATCTGCCATATTGAGCGTGCCGATGATGCCGTATAAAAAAGCGACCGTCATGACGAACAAAGCAGATGAAATGACATTGACCAACAGATACTTCAACGACTCGCGTAACTGCGCCGGTTTACCACCGAGCACAATCAAGACATACGATGAAATCAAGAAGACTTCAAAGAAGACGAACATGTTAAAAATATCACCGGTCGTAAAGGCGCCATTGACACCGACGAGCAAAAACTGAACGGCGATGTAGTAATAAAAACGTTGATGTTGCTCCGACAGATACGTCATCGAATACCAAATGACGAAGAAAACGAGCACGCTCGTCGTCAAAACGAGTAATGCGGATAACATATCTGAAACGAGTGTGATGCCGAACGGTGCCGGCCAACTGCCGAGTGTGACCGTCAAAATCCCGTTTGCCTTGACTTGAGAGACGAGGTAAAGCGAGACACCAATCGTCAACAGCGTCGACAAGAAGGACACGATACGTTGCATCCACAGACGTTTCGTGAAAAACATCAACAAGACACCAGTCAGCAGTGGAATTAAAATCGGTAATAGCGGTAAATTAATCATTCGTATCGGTTCCTTTCATTTCCTCGATATTATCGGTCCCAAGCTCTTGATACGCTCGGTAGGCAAGAACGAGGAAAAATGCTGTTACCCCGAAACTAATGACGATTGCGGTCAAGACAAGCGCTTGCGGGAGTGGGTCGGTATATTTCGTCACTCCGTCTTCAAGGACGGGCGCAGCACCAGTCTTCAGTCCACCCATCGTCATGACGATTAAGTGGGCAGCGTGACTGAGCAAGCCGGTTCCGATGATGATGCGTAAAATACTTTTTGAAAGAATGAGATAGACGGCACACATCGTCAAGATGCCTGCAGCTATCGCCATGATAATCTCCATCTGTTAATCACTCTCCCCAATCGTTTGAATGATCGTCATCGTGACGCCGACGACGACGAAGTAGACACCTAGGTCAAATAACATGGCCGTATGCAAAGACGTTTTTCCGAACAATGGTAAATCAAAGTACCCATGGGCGTGGGTGAAGAACGGTACATTAAACAGTAAGGCACCGGACGCCGTCAAAACAGCGATCAACATCCCGACGGCTGTCACCATCTTGTAGTCGAACGGCAGGATTTGCCGAAGCGTCTTGATGTCGAAGGCAAGCAAAATCAACACGAGAGCAGACGCAGTGACTAGTCCACCGATGAATCCGCCACCTGGCGTATAATGTCCAGCGAAGAACAAGTAGACGGCAAACAAGAAAATAATGAAGGTGATGAACGTCGTCGCCGACTCTAGAATGACGTCATTCGTATTCTTTTTCATTGGTTTTTTCATTTGTCGATGCCTCCTGTCTTTCTGAAGTGAATCATCGCGTAGATGCCAAGACCAGCAATGGCAAGCACGCTGATTTCGAACAGTGTATCAAAACCACGGAAATCAACGAGGATGACGTTGACCATGTTTCCGCCAGCCGCCAATTCATACACGTTATCAATATAGTACTTAGCAATTGAGGCAAACGAGCGTTGGCTGAGTGATGACAAGGCAACGAGTGTCACGCTGAGACCGACCAATACTGAAATCGCAGCATTTCCAAGTTTAAATTTAATTCGTTCTTCTTTACGACTGATTTCCGGCATGTGATAGAACACTAGCAGGAACAGTGCGACAGAAACTGTCTCGATGACGAGTTGCGTCAAAGCGAGATCCGGTGCCCGGAACAAGACGAAGAACAAAGCGACCGAATAACCGGCGACTCCGAGCAAAATGATTGATGTCAAACGCGACCGAGCGAACGTGATCGAAAGCGCACTGCTGACGAGGACGAGCACTAAGATGATTTCGTAAGCGGAAATCGAGCTTAAGGGATCGACGTCGAAGGCGAAGGCATCGAAGAAAAACAGGCTCGATAACACAAGGAGGACAATGAATCCGAAAATATAAACGAGATAAGACCGCATGTATCCGGTCATGACCGCATCGTGAATCGCCGTCGAAACTTTTTCACCGCGGCGTAACAAGCCATCATATTGATGGTTCAGCGAGAAACTTTTCGGCATCCGGTTATAGAGTGACTGCCATTTCGGGAAGGTCTTGAACAAGATGAACCCGACCGTAATGATGATGACGGTGAAGAGAAGTTCAAGATTCAATCCGTGCCAAAGCTTAATGTGGACATCAATTTCACCACCAGCAGCTAGGACCTGCGGTAAGATCGCTTCGGCCGCCGGACGGATGATCGTTTCCGACAACATATTCGGGAAAAGACCGATCAAGATGACGAGTGAAGCCAAAATGATAGGTGAGATCAACATCCCGATTGGTGCTTCGTGTGGTTTTTTTGGTAACTGATCGTGCTGTTTTGGTCCAAGGAACGTCCGGTAGACGATCAGTAAACTATAAACAAACGTAAAGATACTTCCGACGACGGCGAAAAGTGGGAATAAGAAGCCGAACGTTTCCAAGTGGAATAAGCCGGATTCAGATACTTCGTTGACTCCAGTCAAGAACATCTCTTTACTTAGGAAACCGTTGAATGGTGGGACACCTGCCATCGACAATGTTCCAATCATCGCAATTGTAAACGTGACCGGCATCAATTGTGATAGACCACCGAGCTTACGTAAATCGCGTGTTCCGGTTTCGTGGTCAACGATTCCTGCCATCATGAACAAGCTTCCTTTAAAGGTTGCGTGATTAATCAAGTGGAAGACGGCCGCGACGGTCGCGATCGTATATAAACTGTCAGGCAATGCCTCGACCTGCAAGGCGGCGGCTCCTAAACCGAGGAGCGACATGATGAGACCGAGTTGAGAAATCGTCGAGTACGCTAATATTGCTTTTAAATCGACTTGTTTGACAGCGTTGAGAGATCCCCAGAATAGCGTGAACATTCCGACGCCAGAGACAAGATAGAACCAAAGTGGCGTCTCGGCAAAGATCGGACTCATCCGAGCGACGAGATAAAGACCGGCTTTGACCATCGTTGCCGAGTGGAGGTAAGCACTGACCGGTGTCGGCGCTTCCATCGCATCCGGTAACCAAATATGAAACGGGAATTGAGCCGATTTCGTAAAGGCTGCCAATAAAAAGAGGACGAGTGCAACAAGAAACATCGGATCATTACTGTACGTACCGAGTGTACTGAATGACTCGCGGATACTAAAGGAGCCGGATAGTAACGAAAGAATCGAGATTCCACCGAGCATTGAAAGTCCACCAAAGACGGTGATCAACATTGATTTTTGAGCACCATAGCGGGAACGTTCCCGTTCATACCAATACCCGATCAACAGGAATGAAGAAATCGAAGTCATCTCCCAAAACATGTACATGACGATCATGTTGTCGGAGAGGACGATTCCGAGCATCGCCGTCATGAAAAGAAGCAAGTAGACATAAAAATTATGCAGCGCCTCTTTTTTTGCATCAAGATAATAGACGGAATAGAGAACGACGAGCGTCCCGATTCCTGTGATCAACAGGGCGAACAATAGTCCGAGACCATCGATGTAAGCGACGAAGTTGATTCCGAGTGACGGGATCCACTGCATCGATTGCGTGACAGTCTCCCCAGCCATCGTCTGACTGATGTATTGACTAAAGTAAAGAACGAGCGAAAGAGGGACGAGCAAGACGAACCATCCCGTATGCACGGAGCGAAACTGTTTGTACAAGAATGGGATGAAGGTACTAGCAAGTAATGGCAACAAGATGGCCAAATGAAGCAATGACACAAGATTCCCTCCTTTGAAATGAACCGAGTAAATGAAAGAAGGACTTCGTACGCAAGCGTTTGTTCTGCTTGGGACTTGTCCTCTCAGCCATATTCATTCGATTTTATGATTGAGCACCTGTTAAAAGTATAGCGTACATTTGCCGTCTCTGCATGACTAGAACCCTCATGAAGCAAAGGAGACCAGTGTTTTTAGATTGAAATATTAAATATGTAGAAACACGGGTGAAAAGGATTGAAAAAAATTTTTAGCCTTGGTTAGAAAGTGATTAATCTGCAATCATTGAGGGAACATTATTCAAGTAAGATCATTTACTATGGAAAGCAGGGGGAACCAAATCATGAATACTACATTAAAGCGCAGTCTGTTTGTAGGTAGCTTAGCCGCAGTGTCTGTTTTCGGAATCAAGCAATATAAACGTTCATGCGCGAAACAAAATCAAAGCATCAGTGATTCAGCTGAGCTCGATCGTCGTCCGAGTGTCGATCAAGGTCAAGATGAATCGGAAGTTGGCTTAACACAACTCGATTCTATCCAAAAAGCAGAGTGGCAAGCGAATGGTTTCCCGCAAACACATGCGGAACGTGAGCGTCTAGAAAACGAAGAAGTGTAAAAAAACAGCGCGTCCTGTAATGGGAGGCGCTGTTGACATGTATTAGAAAACCACTTAAGCACTCGTACTTTCGAGGGCTTGAATTCGTTCGCTATGGGCAGTATAGGATGAAAGATGTTCGAACTGATGTAACGTCAGTGTCGTCATCCGGCGTTGACCGGTGCTTGATTCGAGGAGTAAATACGCCTCGTTTTGATCTTCACCACCACCGTCGAAACGGATGTGAGCAGTAATTAGGCGACCATCGTTCGTCTGCATATAAATATCGTAACCACCAAAGTCGACCCGATTAAAGCGAGTAGCCTCGTTGACGATGTGTTTAAAAGTTTCAATGACTGCATATGACATGATTATTCCTCCTTCTTCTCTTACAAAACAAACGGGCTATTCCAAAGATTAACCGTTCCGATTAATAATTTTCCCATTAAATTGAAGAACTAAACATAAAAAAAGAATCTTTTTTTTGCTTGTCATGAAACGCGTTTCATATATGTATTTTGTAAATAAGGTAGCGCGTAATTGGAAGGATAGTTAAACCAAGCGTCAGCTAAAAAAGGAAAAAGCAGCCAAAAGGCTGCTTTTTTATCGTTTAAAGTTCAACGTTATGATAGACCTGTTGCACATCTTCTAAATCTTCGAGTGCATCGACCATTTTTTCGAATTGCTGCACATCTTCTTCAGATAAAGCGACTTCGTTTTGAGCGAGCATAACGAGCTCGGCAACTGAAAATTCCGTCACACCGGCATTTTTTAATGTTTCCTGGACCGTGTGGAACTGATCGGGTTCCGCGTAGATGATAACGGCTTCCTCTTCTTCTAGGATGTCACGGACGTCGATATCCGCTTCCATCATCAATTCAAGAACATCATCCGCCGATTTTCCTTCAAAAGCAAAAATGGCAGTCGCGTCAAACATATAGGCAACGGAACCACTGACACCCATGTTGCCTCCATTTTTCCCAAAGGCAGCCCGCACGTCTGAGGCCGTCCGGTTGACGTTGTTCGTTAATGTCTCGACGATGACCATCGAGCCGCTTGGTCCGAATCCTTCATAACGGAGAACATCGAAGTTCTCTTCCGCGCCGCCTTTTGCTTTTTCAATCGCCCGATCGACGATTGCCCGTGGCACGTTATACGTCTTCGCACGCTCGAGAACAACTTTAAGTGCTTGGTTTGATTCAGGATCCGGTTCACCTTGTTTCGCAGCGACATAAATTTCACGACCGAATTTCGCATAAATCCGGCTGGTGTTTTTGTCTTTCGATGCCTTTTTTTCTTTAATGTTATTCCATTTACGACCCATCAGAATCCACTCTCTCTTTCACATGACTTCGATTTTAGTTGGAAACCAGACGGCTTCCTCTGCGTTATCAGTATACATCAAAAACAGGGAAATACTGAATCAAAATGGTGAGGGAATAGCTGACTTTTTGCGGAAAACGTTTATAAGAGGTACGAAGTCGGGAACAGGAATTAAATCTATAGCTATTCTGAAGGGGTGACGGATCATTAATAAGCAGGCAGTTTTTCACCGGGCGATGTCGCCATATGTCTACAAGTACGATCAAGAAACAGTCCATATCAGGTTGACGACAGCAAAAGGGGATGTCGACCGTATCCGACTGATTCATGGCGATCCATACGAATGGGATGCAGAACGAGAAGAAGATCGGGACTGGAACTTTGATCCGGATAAAGAAAAGTTTTGGAAAACGCAACAAACACCGATGATTCGGACAGGTGCTGACGCGACGCACGACTATTGGTTCGTCGCCATAAAACCGAGTCGAAGACGTGTCCGTTATGGATTCGAGTTGTCGACTGCTGAGGAAACGGCAATCTACACGGAACGGGGATGGTACGACGAGATTCCGCTTGACCACCCCGGTTATTATTTTGCCGTTCCGTACATCAATGCAGTCGACGTATTCGATGCACCGGCATGGGTCAAAGAGACGGTCTGGTATCAAATTTTCCCTGATCGGTTTGCGAATGGAGACGTTACGAACGACCGACAAGGAACGGTCCCGTGGGCGTCGGAAGCACCGGCTTACGAGAATCACTTTGGTGGCGATTTTCAAGGTGTGATTGACAACATCGGTTATTTGAAAAACTTGGGGATCAACGGGATTTATTTCTGTCCGGTTTTCGCTGCACCCTCCAATCATAAGTACGACACGCTTGACTACTTGAAACTCGATCCTGCATTCGGGACGGAAGAGAAGTTTCGTGAGATGGTCGAATTGTTACATGCGAACGGGATTCGCGTATTACTCGACGCCGTCTTTAATCATGTCAGTGTCGACCACCCGACGTTCCAAGATGTCATCAAGCGGGGGGCTGATTCAGAATATGCCGATTGGTTCATGATTGATTCGTTTCCGATCGAGATGGACCCGCCGAACTATGAAGTATTTGCTTTTGAAGCCAACATGCCGAAGTTGAACACGGCGAATGCAGATGTCAAAGCCTATCTGTTGAAAGTCGGACGATACTGGGTCGAAGAGTTTGGAATTGACGGCTGGCGGCTCGATGTCGCGAGTGAAGTCGATCATGCCTTTTGGCGTGACTTCAGAAAAGAAGTACGTATGGCAAATCCGGAAGCCTATATCGTTGGAGAATGCTGGACGGATTCGCAAGAGTGGTTGTTTGGAGATCAATTTGATGCCGTCATGAACTACGGACTGACGGAAGCGTTCTTGACCTTCTTTGCGACGCGAGAAACGACAGCCTCTGAATTTAGTGATGCCGTCGTCCGGAACTTGAACGGAAACGCGATGAACGTCAACGAGGTGATGTTTAACTTAGTTGGCTCTCACGACACACCACGTGCATTGACACGAGCGGGTGGCGATAAGGAACGGATGCGACTGCTGTTATTATCGCTCTTAACCTTCACGGGAAGTCCTGTCATCTATTATGGTGATGAAATCGGTATGACCGGTGGGCAGGATCCGGCAAACCGGAAATGTATGGAGTGGGATCAAGAAAAACAAGACACAGAACTGCTTAGCTACGTAACGGAATTGATTGCGTTACGAAAAGCCCATCCGGCGCTCGCGAATGAAGCATCGTATGTCTTTGAGCAAATCGATGACGAAAAAAATCAGTTCGTTATCCGGCGCTCCTCACCACATGGGGACTATCTCATCCTCATCAACAATGGGGAGAAAGAAGCGCGGTTCGAATTTTCAGGACGTGCAGTCAACTTACTGGACGGAACAGAGTGGGCTGGTGAAATCAACGTAGGGCCAATCCATGGGACGATCTTACAAATAAAGAATGGATAAGAAAAAGGATTGGCGCAATTTTTGCGCCAATCCTTTTATATTGTCAGCTGAAAAAGCGATGAATCAGTAAACCGCTACGCAGTTTTGGTTCGAACCACGTCGATTTTGGCGGCATGACTTGATTTGCATCCGCGACTTGCATCAAATCCGTCAAGTCGGTCGGATGTAAGTGAAAGGCAACTGCCATCGTCCCGTGATCAACGAGTTGTTCTAGTCCAGCATACCCACGGATGCCACCGACGAATTGAATCCGTGCATCGGTCCGAGGATCTTCAATCCCTAAAAAGGGTGTCAAAAGTTCATGCTGAAGGATAGAGACGTCAAGATTGTCTTTGACAGTCGTCTGTTGCGCCGTGTAATCGAGCGTATACCATTGTTGCTTAAGATACATCTCAAACCGGTGTTTTTGCGTCGTCTCAGCACGACCAACCGTCACGGTGAAGCGTTGACTGATCCGTTCGAGTAATTCGTCGACCGATTGTCCGTAAAGATCTTCGACAGCGCGATGATACCCCATGATCTTTAATTGATCACTTGAGAAGGAGACAGCAAGGAACAGTTGTGCCTCTTCGTTGTCCGGATGTAATTTTGCAACTTTTGATGCCGCTTCTGCCCGGTGATGTCCGTCCGCGATGTACAGTGCGTCATGACGAGCAAACTGACTCCCAATCGTCAGCATGTCAGAGCGATTTGTAATTTTAAAGATTGTATGTTCAATCCCGTCCTCGGTGGTGAACTGATAGAGCGGGACATTCGTACTCTGTTCTGCAACGATTCGATTGAGTTCATCATCCGGTTGATGGGCGAGTAGGATGGGGCCGGTATGTGCCTCTAACGCATCGATTTGACGGACGCGATCTCGCTCCTTATCAGGACGCGTAAATTCGTGTTTACGGATGAAGCCGTCGTCGTAATCAGTTACGGACACGCAACCGACAAAACCTGTTTGGACATGTTCGCCATCACGGAGACGATAGAGGTAATAGCATTCGTCTTCGTCAAGCTTTAGGATTTGACTATCGCGTGCATCCTTGAAGTGGAGGGCAGCTTGTTGATAAACACGCATGTCGTGCTCATCGATTAGATTAGGTAGCGTCACTTCAGCTTTGTCGATCCGAAGGAAGGATAAAGGGCGACGGCGTACCTCGACCCGTCCTTCAGCCCGGTTGAAGACATCATAAGGTAGCGAAGAGAACGTTTCTGCATATTTACTTTGTGGTCGTAGTGCCTGGAAAGGTTCGAATGTTGGCATGAGATCACTCCTTTAAAGTAGTCGCGTTTTTAAGATGCCGGGAATCGCATCGAGCTGTGTCAAGGAAATCGTTTCGTCAAGATGGTTATCGATGTCGATGATCGTATAGGCAATCGGCCCTTTGCTACCGTTAATCATGTTCGCGATGTTAATACGCTCCGTCGCGAGGACAGAAGCAATCTGACCGACCATGTTCGGAATATTTTGATGGGCAATCGTCAAGCGACGTTTACCTGAATCGGCGAGTTCGACTGACGGGAAGTTGACGGAATGACGGATGTTGCCGGTCTCAAGAAACGTTTTTAGCTGATCGACGGCCATGATGGCGCAATTTTCCTCCGCTTCAGCCGTCGATGCCCCGATATGCGGCAACGGGATGACGCGCGGTAATGATAAAATGAAGGCATTCGGGAAATCGGTCACATAGTTCGCGAGGCGACCAGATTTCAGGACGGTTGCGAGTGCAGCTTCATCAATCAACTCACCACGCGAAAAATTAAGTAGCGTCGCACCTTGCTTGACTTTCGACAACAAGCGTTCATCGAGCAGGTGATGTGTTGCATCGACGAGTGGAAGGTGAAGCGTGACATAGTCACTCGTCGCAAGAAGTTCTTCAAGATTCGTCACCCGATGAATTTGATTTGAGACCCGCCATGCGGATTCAATCGACATATGCGGATCGTAACCGGAAACGGTCATCCCTAACTCATGCAGCGTATTAGCAAGATTTGCCCCGATTGCCCCGAGGCCAACGATGCCGATTCGTTTACCTAACAGCTCTGTCCCGACAAATTGCCGCTTGTTGGCTTCGATCCGTTCCGGGATGTCTGGTCCGCGTAAATTATTCGTCCAAAGGATACTCGGTATCAATTTTCGGGCTGTTAAAAAAAGACTGGCGATGACGAGTTCCTTAACGGCATTCGCATTCGCACCGGGCGTCGAAAAGACGGGGATCCCACGATTTGCGAGTTGGTCGAGCGGGATCGTATTGACACCGACGCCAGCACGGGCGACCGCCTTCAAGGAGTCGGCGAACTGCATCCCGTGTAAGTCCTTGCTTCGAACGAGGAAAGCATCTGGTGCCTCAACTTGGCGATGGACGTGGTAATCGTCCGTAAAGCGACTCAGTCCTTTTTCAGACAAATCATTCCACAACTGGATTTGGTACATTTAACGTTCCCCCTGTTCAAATTTACGTAAGACGGATAGTAAAGCTTCGACACCAGTGGTCGGCATCGCGTTATAAAGGCTAGCCCGCATACCGCCGACAGAACGATGTCCTTGTAGGTTCACTAAGCCGTGTCGTTCGGCGTATGCGATAAAGGCATCGTCTAAGGCTTGTTGTCCTGTCGAAAACGGGATGTTCATCAAACTTCGATCTGCGTGAGCGACTTGATTCGAAAACAGGTCGGAGTGGTCGAGCGCATCATAAAGCGAGGCGGCTTGAGCACGGTTGCGTGCCGTGATTGTCTGTAATCCGCCCTCTTGTTTTATCCATTCGAGAACGAGTTTCGTTAAATAAATACTATACGTAGGTGGTGTATTGTAGAGTGAATGGTGTTTCGCATGAACGTCATAACGTAAGTATGAACCGAGAGCAGAAGGTGTCTGCTCGACTAAACTTTTTTTGATGATGACAAGTGTCATACCGGCAGCACCGAGGTTTTTTTGGGCGCCTGCATAGATGACGTCGAACGCGCTGACATCAATCGGTTCTGATAAAATTGATGAAGAAAAATCAGCGACGAGCGGGACGTTGACACGTGGAGCTTCCTGAAAAGTCGTCCCTTCAAGCGTGTTGTTCCATGTCACGTGTAGATAATCGGCATCCGAAGTAAAAGGACCGGCCGGAATCGACCGATAGTGATCGTCTCGGGAAGAGGCGATGATGCGTGTCGATGCATAAGGAGCAGCATCGGCAATCGCCTTTTGCGACCAGCCGCCCGTATCGATGAAGTCGACACGATGAGTCGTCGCAAGGTTCAGTGGCAACATAGAGAATTGGAGCGTTGCGCCACCCTGTAAGAACAAGACATCATAGTCTGACGGCACTTCAAGCAGTTCGCGGACGAGCGACGTTGCATCGTCTAAGATTGCTTCGAATAGGGCGGAGCGATGACTGAGCTCGAGGACAGACTGATGGGACCCTCGATAATTCAATAATTCCGATTGTGCTTTACGTAAGACAGGTTCAGGTAAAACGGCTGGACCTGCGGAAAAGTTAAAAACAGTCATCCAATTCCTTCTTTCTCGTTAATTTTCAGAAAATACATGCAACTTCAGTGTAACGGAATGAAAACGGATTTTCAAATTGCTTTCAGATAGATTTCAAGTACCGAATTCGAATAAATAAAGAGGCTGACTCAAAAGTTGCTCCAAAACCAATTGCAGTGACGGACGGTTCCGGTTTTACGCGGCTTTTACAGAATAAAACGGAAGAGCTCGCACCGTCAGATACAAATAGGCCCGTTTCCCTGTCCATAGTGAGCAGGGAAACGGGCTTTTGTCTCACCCGAGAAAAAGTGAGAGAGCCATTCCTTGTTAAGGCCGTTGATCGTCATCGCAGTAAATGAGAGGAGTGGATCCATGTCATTTAATTTTGATCAAGCGACGTCGCTTGCGAAAAATGCCACTTCCAGCCTGTGTCCGTCAGTTGATAAAGAGAAACGATACGAAAACGTCCTACATAAGACGTCGTTCCATATTGAAACTGGTCTTCTGTCAATGTTTGTACCAAGGCAGTCGTCTCAAAAAGCTCGACAGTCATCGATTCATCTATAGAAGAAACCCATTTTATCAAATCAACGTCAACATAGTGGTCTAAATAAGTTTCTGCGTCGAATTGTCGTCCAAGTCCATCGATGAACGAGAAACTAGGAGTTAAAAGTTCGTTCATCGCTTCTCGGTTTCCAGCCATCAAATGGTCGTGTCTTGCTTGTAAGACATGTTGCAGTTGTTCTTGTGTTGAGAGTTGCATGGAAATTCTCCTTTCTATACGTATGAAGTTTATCATGAATGAAATTAAAAAAAGACCTTGCATCAGCAAGGTCTTAAAAAAATTAAAGTTTAGTAACGTTAGTTGCTTGCGGTCCGCGTTGGCCTTCTTCAACTTCGAAAGAAACCTCTTGACCTTCGTCAAGTGATTTGAAGCCATCAGTTTGGATAGCTGAGAAGTGAACGAAAACGTCGTCGCCGCTTTCACGTTCGATGAAGCCAAAACCTTTTTCTGCGTTAAACCATTTTACTTTACCTTGTTCCATGTGTGTTGCCTCCTGCGTGTGACTGAGTCACACTGATTATTACTACCGTGATCAATTTCATCGAGTTAAAAGTGTAACCTTTTTATCTCCACCGAACAACAATAATTACTTAATAATATACCATGGATCGATTGAAAAAGAAAGGGGAGATAAAAAAGAATTAAAAAAGAGGATTTGCATCAGCAAATCCTCTAAGGAAATTAAAGTTTAGTAACGTTAGTTGCTTGCGGTCCGCGTTGACCTTCTTCAACTTCGAAAGAAACCTCTTGACCTTCGTCAAGTGATTTGAAGCCATCAGTTTGGATAGCTGAGAAGTGAACGAAAACGTCGTCGCCGCTTTCACGTTCGATGAAGCCAAAACCTTTTTCTGCGTTAAACCATTTTACTGTACCTTGTTCCATGTGTGTTGCCTCCTGCGTGCGACTAAGTCACACTGATTATTACTACCGTGATCAATTTCATCGAGTTAAAGCGTAAACTTTGTATCTCCACCGAACAACAATAATTACTTAATAATATAGCATGCCTTCGAAAAAAAAGGAAGGAATAAACAGAAATATCGTTAACTTTTGTTAAAAAACTTGAAATGACTTCAGATGTACTTAAATTTTAAAGGGTTCGGCGTCAACCTAACGAATAAAAGTGGCAAGGTCTGTTTGTAATCAATGGACAGGCTGATGAGGGTGTCGGACGTGCTTAATTGCTGCCATGACATAACCGTGAATGGAAGCATGCCGGCGTGGCTCCGTCCAAACGGCTTTAAAAATATGTGTCAACGTCCGTTGAATCCGTGTTTCATCCGTTGTCACGCGTCTAAGTAGAAGGTAAAGAGAAGTTTCATACCGATCGTAAAGTAACTCGAGGGCATGACTATTTTTTAATTCGATTTGTTCGAATAGTTCTTGGTCTGTCTTCATGCTCTCCTCCTTAATGTCATGTCGTTAAATGATTGTCATTGAATTGTCATCTGTTCTGCTTAGGTTGTTTTCCCCAAGACATAATAATCAAACGTTTAAACTGTTTAACTTCAAGATATTTATAGGGCGTGTTACTTAAAAAGGAGCTGTTTAAGGATGAGTCGTGTTTTTATTAGACCTTATATAGAAGAAGATGCATTAGAATTGCTGGAACTGAACGTACGAAACCGGGGGCACTTTGAATTTTGGATGCCACTTAAGCCGAAAGAAGATCAATATTCACTTGGAGCCCACCAAGAACGGATTCGTCAAACATTACAAAAGATGCAAGATGATCGTTACTATGCGTTTGGTGTTTTCCTGAAGGAGAACAATGCATTAATCGGCGAAGTATCTGCTTCGTTCATTGAACGGTTTCCGGCTGAAACATGTATGATCGGCTATCAACTTGATCGAAATTACAATGGTCAAGGATTGATGGCTGAAGCGGTCATTCAAGCAGTTGCACTGCTCTTTGACAAGTATGCATTTCATCGGTTACGAGCGGAAGTGATGCCTGAGAACATTGGATCGAGCCGTGTTCTCGAAAAAGTAGGCTTTCGAAGAGAGGGACTTGCTAGGAAAAGTCTATATATTAATGGAAACTGGGAAGACTTCACGATGTTCGCACTATTAAAAGAAGAATTTTTAGTGTGAGGAGAAAATGATTGTTGTCGATGTCGACGTAGTATAGTGCATGGTGCAAAAAACTAAAACGCCATTACTTTTTAGTCTTTTGTCGTCGCGATCATCCGCGGGTACAATCGAATAAGGTGAACCTCTGTGTATGCAGTCATTCGCACGTTATATGAAGAAACTGGATTATTCATTCGACTAACACGCCTGATTGGCTGTTTTAATGGTGAATCGCTTGAATGGACGTACTTTCATTTTGAAGAACGACTATCATTCGCTAGACTGTAGACAACGTGCTATCGGGAGATACAGCGTCTTTTTTCGTTGCTTTCCTCGGACGAGGCGCGCCATTGCTCCTTGGATCCTAGCGGACGACGAGCAGGGTCTTGCCTGCCTCTGAAAGTGCGTTAAAAACGTACTTTGCCCCGTAGGAGTCAACGAAACATGACGATTTTCAGGCAATACCGTGACAGAAATCCAGTCATGCAGACAGTTTAGAGCGCAATCCGTCTCGAATCGCTTTAGACCGCGAAAAGCAATCGGTCGCGACCCTTCAGCTTTGCTGTAGCGGCGCGATCAGTTGCCGCTTTGAAGACGAGGCGAGACAGGGAAGCGCGAACGGATTGCCTCTCGTTATAGCCTGTTCACGCTTCATAAGAGTTTGTCTACACGCTCATTCGCGTTGCATGATCTAACATCGATTTTCATCCGAAATTCAAAATTAAGATATTTTGACTGGTGAAAAGACTGATTAGAGCGATTAAGACATAAAATCGAATGAAAAAACGAACGATAACTCATTTATAAGATAAAAACATTTGTTTTTAGATGACAAATTACTCTAAATCCTTTGACATGACATTCTGCATTCGATATAGTGTTCAGGTACGAACGATTATAAACGATAGTTTAAAAAATATTCGTTATTTGGAGTGTTGAAAATGGATGTAGTATTTGATTATGAAGATATTCAATTGATTCCCGCAAAGTCAATCGTTGGCAGTCGATCTGAGTGTGATACGACGGTCGAGTTTGGTGGAAGACGATTCAAACTGCCGGTCGTCCCGGCGAACATGCAAACCATCATCGATGAATCGATTGCGACGTACTTAGCCGAAAATGGTTATTTCTATATTATGCATCGCTTTGAACCAGAAAAACGGCGGACGTTCGTTGAGACGATGCAAGCAAAAAACTTAATCGCGTCGATTAGTGTCGGCGTCAAGATCGAAGAATACGTGTTCATCGAAGAACTCGCACAGGCAGGGCTCGTGCCGGAGTATATTACGATTGACATCGCGCATGGTCATTCAGACGCAGTCATTCAAATGATTCAGCACATTAAACGATTTTTACCGAACAGTTTCGTCATCGCCGGAAATGTCGGAACGCCGGAAGCTGTCCGTGAACTTGAGAATGCAGGTGCGGATGCGACGAAAGTCGGAATCGGACCCGGGAAAGTCTGCATCACGAAGATTAAAACAGGATTCGGAACAGGCGGTTGGCAACTGGCAGCACTTCGTTGGTGCGCTAAAGCTGCGAGCAAGCCGATCATCGCGGATGGAGGAATTCGGACACACGGTGATATTGCGAAATCCGTCCGTTTTGGTGCGACGATGGTCATGATCGGTTCATTGTTTGCCGGGCACGAAGAATCGCCTGGTGAGACGCATGAAGTCGATGGTGTCCGCGTCAAAGAATACTTTGGTTCGGCATCAGAGTTCCAAAAAGGTGAAAAAAAGAACGTCGAGGGGAAAAAGATGTTTGTTGAGCATAAAGGGAGCTTAGCCGATACATTGACGGAGATGGAGCAAGATTTGCAATCGTCGATCTCGTACGCCGGAGGAAATAAACTGCAAGCGATTCGGACGGTCGACTATGTCGTCGTCAAGAACTCAATCTTTAATGGGGATAAAGTATTTTAAGGCAATTAAAAGTAGAAAAAGCAGACGGTCTTGACGACGTCTGCTTTTTTTTTGCATACTTCCCATAAAAACAGGGTAATAGTTAAATGGTTATTTTTTCAGAAAATTACATTAAAAGGGGTGGCATAGCATATGAACACAGAAACGACAACGTACTTAATCGAAAAGTTTACGCGAGTCCGTGATAAGACAATTGAATTGATTGATCCACTTGAACCAGAAGATTTCGTAATCCAAGCAAGTGCTGATGTAAGTCCGGCTAAATGGCATATCGCGCATACGACATGGTTTTTCGAACGGATGATTTTACAGGAATACGATGCAGCGTATCAAGTGTTTAATCCACAGTTCAATTATCTGTTCAATTCGTATTACAACTCAATCGGTCCGTATCAACCGCGCCATCAAAGAGGTGTCTTGTCGCGGCCGACTGTAAGTGAAATCATCGCCTACCGCTCGTACGTCGATGCGGCAATCGATACGTTCTTGAGACAAGATCGCGACGCGGCGAGTCAAAAGAAAATTGAAGGTTTGATTGAGATGGGATTACAACATGAACAGCAGCACCAGGAACTTATTTTGATGGATATGAAATTTAACTTGTTCGTCAATCCCTTGTTACCGGCCTATCAAAATAAAGCGGTCGTGCCGACTGCTGAAACCAATGTCAGTCCTGCTTACAAAACATTCGATGGAGGATTGATTGAAATCGGCCATGATGGGACCGGCTTTGCGTTTGACAACGAAAGTCCTGTCCATAAAGTATGGTTGAATCCATTTGAACTGGCAACTGCGCCCGTGACGAACGGGGAATACTTAGCTTTCATCGAAGCTGGAGGTTATGAGACGTCTGAATATTGGCTTTCTGACGGGTACCAAGCCATCAAGCAACTCGGCTGGAAAGCACCGCTCTACTGGATGAAGGATGAGTCGGGGGACTGGTCTGTCTTCACATTAAGTGGTGTCGAACCACTCGCACTCGACGAACCGGTTTGTCACGTCAGCTTTTATGAGGCGGATGCTTATAGTCGCTGGAAAGGAAAACGTCTCCCGACGGAAGCGGAGTGGGAGCATGCGGCAAAAACGGTCGCAAGACAAGGGAACATGATGGGACGAGGAACGTATCATCCGGCATCGGTTGTACGGGCCGAGCACGAATTGACAGGAATGTTTGGTGACGTTTGGGAATGGACGGCCAGTGCCTATTCATCATACCCGGGCAGTCGACCGCTTGAAGGAGCACTAGGTGAATACAATGCAAAGTTCATGTCTAACCAGATGGTGTTACGGGGTGGCGCGTGTGTGACGCCGGACGATCACATCCGTGAGACGTACCGTAATTTCTTCCCGCCGGATAAACGGTGGCAATTCAGTGGGTTCCGTTTGGCAGGTGACCTGTAAGATGAGTCAGCAAGTGAAAAGCTTTGATTTATATACGACGCAGCAAAATATGTTAGAAGAAGTCATAGCTGGTTTATCGAAACCGGCTAAAACGCTTCACGCCAAGTATTTTTACGATCAAACGGGGTCGGAACTGTTCGAGCAGATTACGCAACAACCGGAATATTATCCGACGCGCACTGAACTCGAGATTTTGACGACGCACCAAACGACGATTGCAGATAAGATTGGTCCTGTCCATACATTGATTGAGTATGGGAGTGGCAGTAGTCGGAAAATCAAAAGTCTGCTCAGTTCGCTGCACGGGTTGGAAGAATATGTCCCAATCGATATCTCGAAGGACTATTTACTACAGTCGGCGGCGGAGTTGTCTAAAGATTATCCAAATCTCTCGATTAAAGCGGTTTGTGGCGACTATTCGACACCGATCACACTACCGGTCGACCGCGCACTGAAAAAAGTTATCTTCTTCCCGGGATCGACGATTGGTAACTTTGATCCGGCGGAGGCGATGGAGTTCTTGCGCCATTCATCTCATTTACTCGAAGTGGGAGACGGCTTTTTAATCGGTGTCGATACGAAAAAAAATCCGGACATTCTTCATCGGGCGTATAACGATATGGCCGGCGTCACGGAAGCGTTCAACTTAAACATCCTGACCCACATCAATCGTGTCTTAGATGGAACATTTGATCAAACAAGGTTTGAGCATGTAGCATTTTATAATGAGGCGCAAGGTCGAATCGAGATGCACATCCGCAGTCGGATTGACCAGATCGTACAAATCAACGGTCAGCCGTTTACGTTCCAGGAAGGTGAAACGATTCATACAGAAAATTCTTACAAATATAGCATCGAAGAATTTCAGCAGTTGGCAGGTAAAAGTGGCTTTCGGGCCGTCACTTACTGGACGGACGCCAATCATCACTTCAGCGTCCATTACCTTGAGAAGACGAACGGCTAACGCGATCATGACGATGGAAGAAAGGCTGGCACACCGCTAACTGACGATAAAATAGAAGGGATTGCCATCTTAAAGTTGATGGGCAATCCCTTCTATTTGCGTGTAGATAAAGTTGCATTGGATTTTCCGCTTGAAACTGTTTAACCGAAAAGACGCGGCATGCAGAACTATCAGGCGAAGTCTCAGCTGACGCGACTTCCGTCCGGAATTGGATGTTCCGGACATACGAGGACGGGCATCAGTTGATCGAGCGGACCGAGTTCAAGGATACGACCTGTGAAACCGGCGCGTACGCCCTCGACGTTCAGGATCGCGATGGCTTGTTTCCCTAAAATTTCTTCATAGTCGAACCGGGTTTCGACCCAGTCGAGTAAAAAAGAGTGATCGTGTCCATCGAAGTCGACCGTCACGTTGAGAAGGTGTGTTTCATTCTCGTCACGGATGAGAGAACGAATCGTCCCGACACGAATATCTAACGCGGTAAAGGTTTCGACGGGTACAAATGGTTTAATCGGATCCATGGGTCATCTCCTATCGTCAAACAAATTAGTTGTGATAAGTCGGAACGTAATCACTTAACGGAATCTCGAGCGGTTGATTTAACGCCAGTTCTGCGAGCTCGCGTCCGAGATAAGGGCCGATCGTCAATCCGGATGCACCGAGGCCGTTCGCGATGAAAACGTTCGGGTGAGCATCGAGTGAGGCGATGACCGGTAACGAATTACTCGTGTAGGGACGTAGACCAACCCGCATTTCATAGATGTTCGTTTCTTCGAGTCGTGGTGCGACAGGGAGGGCACGCGTTAAGAGCGCATGCATCCCTTTGACGGTCGGTTGTAAGTTGTAATCAAGTTGTTTTTCATGGGTCGAACCTAAAGCAAGGCGACCATCTTCCGTCGACACGAGATAGAGTCCACGTTGCCCCATGATGACGGGCCAATGTTTCGTTTTCATTTCCTCTAAATCAAGATGAAGGATTTGTCCTTTTTCCGTCCGGATATCGAGTTCGAGCTTGAGCGGACGTAACAATTCATTGATCCAGACCCCAGCCGTCAAAATCACGTGCTTCGCGTAATGCGGTTGTCCATCGATTGAAATACCTTTCACTTGTCCTGTTTCGATGAGTAATTCAGCATCCGCATCAATAACGGTCGCCCCGTAATGGATTGCCGCCCGCTCGAGTGCGCCACGCAAGGCACGACCATCGACGCGAGCCCCGCCGGAGACGAACAACGCGTCTTCGACAGTATCGATCAATGGAAATAGAGATTTGACCTGAGAAGCGTCGAGTCGTTCGATGCGTCCGATGCCTGGGGCTT
The DNA here is from genome assembly GCF_018618595.1 of Exiguobacterium sp. s133. Lineage (NCBI taxonomy): Bacteria > Bacillati > Bacillota > Bacilli > Caryophanales > Exiguobacterium > Exiguobacterium sp. s133. The sequence goes on along the minus strand of NZ_JACSMK010000011.1, from coordinate 83,044 downwards.
CCGGGAATCGATTTTCAGCAATCGTATTCATCTTCTCGATTTTTGATGATTCATGTAGCGCGATCGTGCCCACTTTTCGGTACCCGGTCGCGGTTTCGCCAAGCGCTTCCAGTTCTTCGATTAACGTATCGTAATAGTGAGCGCCATTATTTGCTAAGCGGTACCAGGCTTTATTGCGACGTTGTGTCATCCAGGGGCAGATGATGCCGGCTGCTGCATCGGTTGCGCGTCCGCTCTCTTTTCGGTCAATCAAAAGCACGGTCGCCCCTTGTTTTGATAGGTGATAGGCTGTCGATGCACCGAGAATACCGGCGCCGACGATGATGTGTGTGTACATGTCAATTCAACTCTTTTCTAATGACGGTCTTTCTTTAGTCTAAAGAAAAAAGGGCAAAGCGACAAATCTAAATTCAAATGTGTCATTGAAGTGTGGGGAATGATGGGAAATTGAATCTTTTTTTCGGAATATTTCGTATACTTTACATACGGACGCGTATAATTGCAAAATAGACGATTAGAAACCGTCCAATCAGGAAAGATACCCTTATAGGCATCACGTCCCGACATCAATGGCTTAGCACTCAGTCACTTTTGAAGGAGGGGAAGGCAATGAACATTAGTCAAACCATCGTACGCAAACGCTACACGGACCACACTTTGTTTTATTCCGCCATCCTGATCTGGAAGTTGCTCTTCTTCTTACCCTTATTGATGTTCATGAATAGTGGCTCCGACAATGTATTCCAACTTTATTTCGTACCGTACTTGACCGTGATCATTTTGTTCCGGGTCATGACATATTACGCGACGTATAAAGCTTCCTTCATGGAGATGACGGAGATGGGGCTGTCTGTTTTCCTCATCATCGCCGATCTTTATATCATCGCGCTCTTCCAAATTCCGCTTCCATTCGGAATGATCATCATGTTATTTTCGATTCTCCATTTTAGCGCCGCATTTAGCCGTTTTCGTTGGTTTCGGCGCCGTATGTGGTTGAACCGCCATCTTGAAATACTCAATTACTTGACGGATCATGGTGAAACGCCGATCAAGATTGCTGTCGTCTCGGAAGATGAGATGCTCGTGACAACGAAAAGTGGGAAAGAATTCACATATCGCCAAGTCTATTGGAGTGGCTTTTATTTTGAACGCGGGTGAACGATTAAGGACTGTGTTGCTAATTGGCGCAAGTCCTTTTTTTGATGATGGCTATTTAAGGTCGGTTTTGCCATACTAAAGTGAGAAAATAGCAAGGAAGGTGTTCATTGGTGATTCGTGCCCTCATTGTCACACAGGACAATCATGTTTTCGTCGATACGAATCTCGATCGCTTAACGCGGTCGGACATTAAGTGGTATTTCGTTGATTTCGACCAACCGACAGAACAGGAGAAACAGTTACTCGTCTCCTCGTTTACGTTTCATCCGCTCGCGATAGAAGATTGTTTTCAATACTTACAGCGACCGAAACTCGAATATTATGACGGGTACAGTTTTTTTGTATTGCATGCGGTTGAAGAACCTTCGTTAAAAGGGAAAGAAATCAATCTATTTGCGAGTGAACAATACGTCATTTCGTATCATGAGCAGGCGTCACGGGAAGTGGACTTCGTGTTTCGGGCATTTCAAAAATTGACAGGGCATGAAGAACATCTAACGGTCGAAGTTGTCCATAAAATCATGGATAAAATCGTCGACGGGTATTTCCCGATCGTTCATAACCTGGAAGACCGCATTTTTTCACTCGAAGGTCGATATGAACAAGCAGGCAATGACAAACAAATCATGGAAGATATCTTTGACATCCGCTCAGACTTGCTTGAACTCGCACGGACGGTCTTACCGATGCGGGATTTACTGTATCGGGTCATCGAATCGAAACGACTGGCGATTCATCCGAACAAACAAGCATTTTTCCGTGACATCTACGACCATTTGCTGAAGTTAAACGACATGATTGAATACAATCGGGCGATGACGTCGGAATTCCGGGAAAACTTCATATCTTTGAACTCCTACCGCATGAATAACATCATGAAGACGTTGACGATCTTTACGACGATTTTCATGCCGTTGACGTTCATCGCCGGCATCTACGGGATGAACTTTCAATATATGCCCGAGCTGACGGTCCGCTATGGTTACTTCATTACGCTTGGCGTGATGGCGCTCGTCGCAATCGGGATGACGGTTTATTTTATCCGAAATCACTGGTTTGAAGAGTAGGCGTGAGAAATCGTCGTTCCTTTCCCGCCGGTCACACAAAAAACGCCGATGTTTCCGTTTTACACACGGGGACAGCGGCGTTTTCCATTGTATAGTCTTCTCATTCATGACGGATACCTGAACAAATCTTAAAGCGTCAGCCCACTGTTTTAGTGAACCGATTGCTCAAATACGTCATGCAGTTTCGCTTGGGCAGCCTTGAATGAGTCCAGTGGATGCACATCCGTCAAAGTCGAACGTTCCGTCTCAATTTGGCTCAATAATGTCTCTGTCCATTCGGCATAGAGTGTCGCGAAGACCTCGTCGAGATGTTGCTCCGTTAGATGACGAAGGCGCGACTCTTCGCCTTCGAGATAACTAACGGCATCCGGTTTCGTCAACGCGACCAGCGCGTCTTTTAAGTGCTCCTTCTCGTTCCGTTCGAAGAAAGCCTTTGCGTTCCGGAAGTAGCTTTTGACGGAACGGTATTTCGTGTCATCTTGGAACGGACCGCTGAACGTCATCGGAGGTAGCGTTGGCGGATCGAGTGGTGATAGTTGGAACGACGGGTTCAGTTTCGCAGCATACATCGCCTCTTCGTCAAGACGCTTTGCGATGGCACGTTGGACCCAGCTATCGATCCGGAAATGGGTGACACGTAATTCTTGTTCAAAATCATACCGCAAAAATCCGAGTAATTCGATGAGTGCTTGTTGCAAAGCGACTGCTTTCGTCGCGTTCGCAAACCGGACCGGATGATAGGCTTCCTTGAAAAAGTCTGGGAAGCGGTAATAGATGCGTTGATTGACGTGATGTAACAATTCATGAATCTCAGCAAATAGCTCATGGTGAACGAGTTCGACCCGACCGTTCGAGAAGTGTGCCGTGATCTCTTGTTCGAGCGCACCGAGTTCCGTCAATCGGGCATCTTTTCTGGCAATGTTCCGTTCTGTCTGATCAATCAATTGATTAAGGCGGTAAATTGTCTTGTCCGTCTCTTCCGTCAAGGATTGAAGCGCGAGCCCTTTCAAATCATGGTTCAAGAAGTGATGGAAGGCTTGTTCGAACGAATCGATGCCGGATTGTTCATCAATCCCTTGTTGTTTCTCGGCAAGGGCGTTGAGGCTCGAGACGCCGAACAGGCGTGGTGCACGGATGCCGAACCGTTTTAGTTCCGTGCCGACATAGTGTAGGACATCTTGCTGTTCCGCTGTCGAAGTTGCGAGATCAATCGCATTGACGACGAAAAACATTTTGTCGAGCTCGAATGCATCCTTAACCCGGCCGAGTTGAATCAAAAATTCACGATCGGCTCGGGCGAAGGCGTGATTGTAGTAGGTGACGAACAGAATCGCATCCGCATTTTTAATGTATTCAAATGCGACGTCCGTATGCCGGGCATTGATGGAATCGGCACCCGGTGTATCGACGAGCGTGATTCCGAGACGTGTCAACGGGCTGTCGAAATACAGGTCGATTACATCGACGAAACAACTGAGGTGTTCCTGTGCGACATACTCCTCGAATGCCGATTGAACGACTGTCTGTTCTGTACCGATGAAAGGTTCGACCGTCGGATATCCTTTTAGGAACGCGCGTAAGAAAGAGGCATCGTTCAAGTCGCTTGTCGTCCGTTCGCGCAACCATGTGACGACGGCAGTGACTGACGGCATCGTTGCGTCAAACGTTTGCAGGGCTTTGTTCAAGTCGTTGAGAAGGTCAGTCTCCGATTTAAACCGGATCGTTGCGGTCCCGTGGACATGCGTCGCCGTGACCGGTTTAATCCGATTGATGGATGCCGTCGTCGGGTTCGGTGAGACCGGTAGGACACGATGACCGAGCAAAGCATTACAAAACGAAGATTTGCCGGCGCTGAAAGCACCGAATAAGGCAATCGTAAAGTCGCTTGTCGTCACGCGCGCAAGCTTTTGTTGCAAATACTTCGTAGCGTCCTCGAACCCGCGAACACCGGAGAGAATGGTCTGGATTTGCTGCATCTCTTCTAATGTATAACGGGATGGGACAGCTTGAAGCGTTTCTTCATGCGTAGTCTCCATCTCTTGTGTCATGACTGGATTGATCCCTGTAAACGTCTCAATGTCGAGCGTCGCCTGCGTAAGCTGCGTACGCCACTGTTCTAGTTGCTCACGTGCCGCTGTCATATCGTCAGTGGTCGGTTCGTTCGCTCGTTCGAGGTAGCTTATTAACACCTGTTCCGCATTCTTGAACGTTGTCATCACGTCACATTTTTGTTCGAGCGTTTCAAATTCAGCTTGAAGCGTCGCTTTCGCAGGGATGTTTTCATGCGTCAACTCCTGGCGGACCGCTTCTCGCCAATGGTTCGTTTCCTTGACGTACCAAGCACTGACCGATGCAACGACCCGATTCGTGAATTGCAAGACCGATTCCCCGGTAATCGTGATGCCGTCTTGAAGTGCTTCCTCAATGACGGCTAATGGTGGATCAAGTGGGAGTTGATCGATTCGTAACGAGTGCTGGTCAGACAGCAAATCAATTTCCGCTAACGATTGTTTCATAAGTTTTCGAAGGTGAAGCGCAATTTCAGAAGCAGTGACAGACTGGAGTGCGCGCAGGACATCGTCAGCGATGACTTGTTGCGTCGCCTGTGTTTTTTTAGCGCTCCGGAACAATCCGACCTTGAATGCAGGTTGCCGAGATTCGAGGAACGTTTTCATCTTTTCGCGCAATTCAAACGGCATCAGCGTCGCATTGCGAAGTAAACTTTCCCGGTGTGCCGAAAAACGGCTGCTCCATTGTTCAGGAGCAAACAGGGTCAATTGATGTTTGACTTGTGCATGCCGGTCAAACACACGCTCCGCTTCTGCGCGTTCGGTCGCCGAGACCGTATCCCGCATCGCGTCAGATGCTTCTTCAATCATGTCTTCTAAATAGTTGATGTGTTCCTGGTGTAAGACCTCGAGCGTCGTTTGAGCGGATTCGATCAATTTCGGCTGGGCGTCACGAATGCTTTGGTCGACCAATCGCTTGACGGCAGAAAAGTCGTTCCCCGCGAATTCCGGCTCACGCAGGCTCGTGAAGAAAATGCCTTTCGGCTGAACACCATGTTCAGTAAACGATTTTTCGACGGATCGTTTAAAGGCATCGAATGACAGCTCGGATGTTTGGTGTTTGTCGATTTGATTGACGATTAAATAGAGTTCAGGAACAGAAGCGAGCAAGTCTTTTGTGACGCTGAAGTTCAGTTCAGATTGGACATGGTTATAGTCCATGACATAAAAGATTAAGTCGGCGACATGTAACGCCGATTCAGTCGAAATCCGGTGGGCGTCATCAACGGAGTCGACGCCTGGCGTATCCATCAGGACGAGACCAGGTGGTAAAGTGGATGTCGCATGGGTGATGTCGATTTGTTGGACGGTGCCGTCACGGCCGAAATGGCGTAAGTGTTGCAAATCATCTTCCGAGGCTAGACGGACTGCTTTTCGATCATGGAAGGAAACAATCGCTTCGTCGGTCTCGCCTTGACGAAGCGTGACGATATTTGCACTCGTCGGAATGGGACTCGTCGGGAGAATGGATTCGCCCGTCAAGGCATTGATCATACTGGATTTACCGGCAGAAAAATGACCGGCGAAGGCAATCGTATAGTCGCGTCGTAATAACTTCTTTGAAAATGTATCTAATTTATCGAGTCGGAGCTGATCGCGTGAAGGTTGAATCAGTGTCGCGAGAAGCGCCGTCGCTTCCAGGTGGTTCGTCAATCGTTCTTCAAATGAGCGCATGCAAATTGTAACCCCTTTCTTACAGTCAATTGTAAGTGTATCATGTTTATTTTGCTTTCGTCATCTTACGGTTGCACACGAAAAAAGAGGCGCTCACGAATCGTGAGAAGCCTCTAAAAACAGTGCTGATTCAGTTCGGTTCAGGAACGATCATGTCTGATTCGTCGGGCTGTTCTTCTGTCGTCTGCATCAAGCGTAGCAGGTGCAGTTTAAAGAGATACATGACGATGAGGTGGACATTCGCCTGGGTCGTTTTATAGAGCAACCATGGTAATGCGGGAACATATTCATGAATCGCGATGATACACTCTTGCGAACCCGGGATTTGCCGGAACTCGATGCGTCCATTGCTATCTTCTTTAACTTGAGCAAACAAGCCGCCCGTAATTCGGTACGTTGCCTGTTGATCGTCTTCGAATGGTTCTTTCGTCAGTTCAAGCAACGGGGCGTCAAGCAACGGAACATGAATCCGAACGACCGTTTCTTCCGCTGTCTTCGATGTAAGAAAAGGTTTCGCGAACGTCGATAACCAATCGACATAATTGTCGGCAGCCCAGTTCGCGTTCCGGTCGTCTGGAAGACGGACACGTTGGACGGACCGGACATCAAGCGTTTGTGATTTCTGGTGCGATGAAGAGCTTCCTGATTTTTTTGATTTCGACTCTTCTTCTTCTTCTTCCATCGCCATCCGTACGGATTGCTCGAATGAAATTTTTCCGTCACTGATGCCCTCGACCATCTTGTCGGGATCCGCCACCATCTCATGGACCATACTTTCGACGAGCGGATAAACGGTTTCTTTCGGTTCTCCAGAGATGAGTGTCACCCAAAGCCGCGACAATTTGACGGTCATCAACGGTAAGTCGAAGGTCGGTTGTTTTTTGTCCATTACTTCCGCCGTCTTCAAAATCATTTCCTTGTACGTCATCGCTTCCGGACCGCCGATATCGATGGCACGATCCTTGAGGTCCTCGCGGTCGACGCTAGATCCGAGCGCATGAATGACGTCCGGTAGCGCGACGGGATGTGTTTTGTTACGCGTCCAGCGCGGGAGAAGCATGACGGGAAGTCGTTTGACGAGTTTTGACAGAATCGGGAACGAAGACCCTTTCGGACCGACGATGAGCGCAGCGCGAATCGTCGTGACCGGTGTACCGTATGCACCGAGGACGCGCTCGACCTCAAGGCGACTTTTAAGATGACGTGATAAATTTTCCGTCTCGTCCGGAATGATGCCACTTAAGTAAACAATCTGCTGGATGCCGTTTGCTTTTGCAGCGCGTGCGTAATTGTCGGCTAAAATCAAGTCCATGTCTTCAAATGAGCCTTGCGTCAACTTTGCTGACGGCATCATCGAGTGGACGAGGTAGATGGCGATGTCTGCTCCTTTTAATCCGGCTGTCGTATCCGCTAACGAAAAAAGGTCACACGAACGCCATTCGACATTCGCTTCATCTTCCTTATCGTCACCATTGCGAGACAAGGCAATGACGTCGTACTTTTTCTTCAATTCATTTAATAGGTTATGTCCGATATAGCCTGTCGCACCGGCAAGTGCCAGGCGTTTACGTGGTTGCGTCATGTCAATTCCTCCTCATTAGCTGCTTACTACAAAGATTTACCCAAACGACCTGCGATTTAATCAAACGAATGTTATAGTTAAAAACAAATGCTTCATCTTTTTAAAACAGGGAAAACAAATAAAGAAGATTTGCGCACTGTTTTGGAGGGATGGACAGTATCATTTTTTAGGGGAGGGAGACGGATATGAATGCTGTCTGTTTTTTGGACGAACGTCATCATACACGTTACCAGATGATATTGAAGCGATTGAATGCACGAAACCGTAAAAAGTATTCTTTTCAATCAATCTTATTTTTAGCGACGGGTAATCTAGCGCTTATGCAATTGTTCAGTGACTATTTTTTTCCGGAGACGGGTGAATTTTTTTACCAAGAATTATTAGCGGAACCTGTCGAAGATTTAACCGTCGATGTCGAACGTCAATTACTCGTTCAGTTGTATAACGGCAGGACGACATTGACGATTATGGAAATCATCGATCAGTTAGATGAAACGGAGTTAGAGCTCGTCCTCGGAGCCATCCAAATCCGGTCATTCGGAAATCAAAACATGCAAGTACACTAAAGAAGGTAGCCGTTGTCAGATGGACTTCGGTTATCTTTTTTTTTGTCATTTCAAGGACCGTTAACTTACATTTGTGAACTGAAGTTATTAATGTAAAACAGCATCTAAATAAAAGCTAAGCTTATGCCTTAAGATTTGGTTGTCTAGCGGCAGGACTGGAAATAAGATGTAAGTAACAGGCAAGGTGTGGCGACTGCTGACAAGTCGCGCGTCGAATGATGAGGAAGGGGAGTGAACATATGCAACTCAAAGAATCGATTTATTTCCATTCACCGATTTTCATTCAGAATATCCTAACGACGCTTTACGGACGGGTCTTGTACCAGGAACGTTACGGGTCCGCCTACCGTAATCGGTTCGAAGAATTGAAGCGGAAAGAACGGCAAACGATTGATCCCGAGCAGGAGCAATTATCCCGCCTGAATCAGTTTTTACTGTTTTGTCAGGCCTATAGCCCGTACTACAAAGAGTTGTTCGATAGGAACCGGATTGAGCTTCCGCTTGCGCAGTTGTCAGAGTTAAAACAAATTCCCTTGCTCGATAAGGAGACGCTACGGACAAGGAATGCCGACGTCCATGCGCGGATTCATGCGCCGATTCTTGGAAAGACGGGCGGGACGACCGGGAAATCGATCCAAGTGCATTATACGAGAGAGGACATGCAAATCCGCATGGCGCACCTCGACTATTTCAAATGGACGCATGGAATCGAACAGGGAATGCGCCGGGCGAGTTTTACGGGACAGACATTAGCGGCAGAACAACAAAAGTCACCCGTCTATTGGCGGATGAATAAGGCGATCAATCAAATGCTTTTTTCAATTAAGAATATTAACCCGTTGACAATTCCCGCTTACATCGAACAATTGAACCGATTTAATCCAGTGTCGATTGATGGTTTACCGTCGGGAATGATTGAAGTTGCACGATACGCCAAAAAACATGCTGTCGACTGTACATTCCGTCCGAAGGCGATTTTTCCGACGGCTGAAATGTTGACACGGGACGAACGTGCTTTAATCGAGGAAGTATTTCATGCACCGATCTTTGATCAGTACGCCTCCTCGGAAGGGGCACCGATTGTCGCCGAATGCCGCTACGGTAAAAAACATCTCCATTATGAGATGGGTATCATCGAAGTCGAAGCAGACGGTCAAATTCTCGTGACGAGTTTTGATACACATGGTACGCCCCTTGTCCGTTACCGGATTGGTGACCGGATGACGCTTAGTCACGAGACGTGTCCATGTGGGCATGGTGGTCCGATCATCGCATCGATTGACGGACGCGGACGAAGTTATATCCAGTTGAAAAATGGGCATCGAATCTTTGAAGGGGAACTCGCTGGAATCGTGCGGCGGTTCCCGAATTGTATCGAACGAGTCCAGTACATCCAAGAAGAAGCGGATGAAGTTGTGATGTTGTACGTACCGGACGAACGTTGGTTTAAACAAGAGCATGAAAAGGAGTTATACTTCGTGTTAGAGCGTTTGTTCGGTGGACAAATGGATGTCCTCTTAAAAGCGGTCCCGGAAATTCCGAAAGAAATCAGTGGGAAGACGTTGTTGATTAAACAATTGATTCCAGACAACGAACGAGCCAATTGATTGGACTAGCCGAAATCAGAGCTAGTCTTTTTTGTGACGAATTGTAATATTAAGTGCAACACCTAGGAGAAAACAAAAAAAGCTCATGACGACCTCGTGTAAAATCTAATGGTCGAATAGTGACTGTAGGGAGTATGGGGTACGATGTGGGGATTAAAACTATCAAATTTGATGACATGAATTGGGATAAGGGTTATCAAGGAAATAATGTGTATAGTCAAAGTAAACTGGCGCAAATTATGAGTATCTATGAATTGCAAGACCGCCTGAAAAAAGCAGGTAAAACCAATGTTAAGGCATATGCCTGTCATCCCGGTTCGTCTTCTACGTCATTAATAACAACAAGCGGCAGCTTAGGTTTGAGAATCGTATTTGGTTTAATGAAATTGTCACCTATGGTTCAATCAGCAGAAAAAGGTGCATACCCTGAACTCATGTGTGCAACAGAGGGCAATCTAGATGAGAGTGGATTTTATGGTCCTACAGGAAGAGCCAACTGGGTAGGTCCTGTTGGCAACTGTGGTATTAAAGATCACGCCTTAGATAAGAAAGTATCAAAAAGACTATGGGAAGTCTCGGAAAAGGAAACGGGAGTTAGTTGGAATTTATAATTCAAAAAATTACTTTACTAGAGTATGGATCAATACTAGAAAAATTTATATTCAGCAGGTTTTTTAGAAGAAGTTCAAGCGAGAGCTTCCAGACTGTAGAAAGGAGCAATGTAATTGATTATAAAATATCAATTAACGTTCGAGGATTTAATGTCTTTACAGAAAGACCTGATTGAAAACACAAAGTATCATAAAAAAAGACGCAAATTTTTGTTGATCTATACGGAGATTTTAGCATTCTTCTACGGGTTTACATCGATCTTGTATTTCTTACCTAGAACGATCCCCTTTGCAATTTTCTGCTCCATTGCTGTAGCAGTAGGGATTTTGTTCTCTATTCTACTGAGGCCTCTTTTGAAAAAAATGTATCTGCCAATCGCTATGAGACAAGGCAGGTACTTCTTGAAAAAAATAGTAGTTGGCCGAGAAATGTGACGTTGAATCTTCATGAAGCGGGTATTGATTGGAATTCTGACGATGGGAAATTGAATCGAACACTTAAACTTGCTTGGGAATCGATTGAAAAAGTAAATGAAGATGAAAATCATATCTATCTGTATTATCAAAAATCTGAAGCATTAATTATCCCAAAGAACATACGTGTATTAAGTTTGACAGAGCAAAATGAGTTCAAACAGCTCATACGAAATCACTTAAATATTTCTCTATAAGTAAGAGATAGATTTGTTCCAAACCAGAAGGATATAGAATCTAATATAGTTCAATTGTAATTCAATCTTAAAAAGAGAAGAAATTTTGCAAGTTCATGTGTGAGATTGAAAGTTGTATGGTGGCAAAATTCTTATAGAACCGGTGTTTTTTTATAAGGGTGATAACGAAAATTGCGATTAACTGTTGTGAGGTAGCTTTATATTTCTAATGCTTACGACGAAGGGTACGAAGCATACGAAGCGTGATAAAATCAGAAAAAGTCTAATACTTCTAATCTAAAATCTATAAAAAAATCGGGAGGGCTTTATGAAATTTAAGTCATAAAAGATGGATTCATTTTGAAAACTTTAAAAATTCAATAAGCTCCCGAGACTAACTGAATTTTGACGTTACTCTTATTTGCTTTACTCTTTATCAAAACGTTGGCTTTTAATGGATGTAACAATCAGATAGCATACTTTCTCGAGATAGTTTAATTAGGTAAAGACTCAATGTACTAGAGTTGACGGTAATAAAGTACTTACGATAAATAAAAGATTCTTTGTTTAATAGCAAACTAACTTATTCTGAGAAGAGGAGCTATCTAATGAATTTAGAGTATCAAATGACTTTCGAAGACTTTATGGCCTTACAAAAGGACTCTCTAAAGCGAATTCATTATCACCAAGCAAGATACAATATTACTTTTGTAGCGCTCTCCATGATTGTATTTTTACTAGGTATGATTGTTTTCACTTTACTGGTGCGGATTTTTCTCGACTTTCTCTCAGAAAATGTAAGGGACATTCTTAAAATCTGCTTGTCTTTTATTCCAGTTATATTATTAAGACCAACTTTAACAAAATACTATGAATTCGTTACAATTCGACAGTTAAGGTCTTCACTTAAAAATGATAAGCGATGGCCGAGAAATGTTTCATTAAACTTTCATACAGCTGGTATTCAAGTAAATTCATCTTATAACGGTATAAATAAAAATACAGACATAGCATGGAAAGAAATTAAAAATGTTGGTGAAGATGATGACCGTTTCTTTTTATACTATGAAAATACGGAAGCGATTATATTACCAAAAAAGAATTCAACATTAACTGAGTCTGAAAGAACGAAACTTGGTGAATTGATGAAGCAGCACTTGAATTATGAATTTAAACTGGAATAAAAATATTAATTTATTTCTGCTTCTCATTAAGTCATAAGAACTCACATATAGTTCTTGTATAGAAAGATGTATATAAATCTATAAAATAAAATAAAATAAAGCCACCAAGTGCGAAGGAACTTCGCTCGGTGGCCATTTTTTGTACAAATGTAATTTATACTCTGTATTTAATACATGTCATTTCGATTGTATTTTGCAATAGGTTTGTGGTTCTTACGCAATGTTAGTGAGGTGATGTTTTCAATACTATGGGAATAGAGTTGAAAAGGACTGATTCCTATGTACGAAATCGAAAAACTGGGTCTGCGTATTCGCATAATAACGATGGAGAAGAACGATCATGAGACTCACCTGATGGTGCATCTTGTTTCGTATTCTCGAACGTAACAGTTTCAAACTTCTTTTCGTGTGCTGCCATTAAAATACGGTAGCGTGTCAAATTGTTTTCATTCTCGATACGATTAAGAATTAAATCACGCATGAGGTGAGAAATTGTGATGTTCTTTGCTTCTGTGTATGTTTGGACCATATGTAGATCCTCTCATTGTGTGCAGAACATAATTGCATAAAGTGTGAACTGTGAGGAGGATATCTGATGACACGTTTCTTTGCTCGAGCTACTCCCAATTGATTTGTTGTTCGTAAGGGCTGACTGATTGTGTAAAAGCAAGGCAAGGTTCGTCTCCGTATAAAATCGAGACGAGCTGTTTGGTATGAAGGAAGTAGAAACTTTTATATGTCTTGAGACAACCGAATCATGTCTGTGCACCGGATACCGTTTTCTACAATCTCCTCTTCGTAGTGCCTCAAGAAGAAATTCAAGTCGACTCCGACGATCCGAAATCCACATTTTTGATAAAGTGCCAACTGACCGATGCTTGAGTTTCCTGTGCCGATTTCGATGGTTGCATAGTCCATCGCTTGCGCAGTTAGGATGGCATGTCTTAAAAGACGTTTTCCTATGCCGTTACCTTGATGTCTCGCCTCTACTGCAAGATTTACAATTTCAATCGTTTGCGGTCTTGTCGGCAGAAGCACATACACGCCAATCCGTTGATTCCTAGATTCAGCTATGAAACATCGACCTCTCTTCAAGTATTCAGCAACTATTTTCTGAGAAGGGTCTGCTGATAACAAAAGTTCCATCGGAGGGTTCTCATGAACGGACAGTTGACGGATGTTCATTTTCATAGACGGATACTCCTCGCGGATTAATTTTGACGTGCTTCCTTTTTTAATTCCTTTAAATTCACTGAGCTGACATGAATCGGTTCAGTTTTTCTACCGGATTTAATCTTTCGGCAAGTGTATGGATTATGCATCGCAGTTCGTCTTCTCCTTCTACTTGGACGGAAGTCAGGTCGAGTCGCCTCTGACAATCAGCGAGAGGTCTATTTTAACGAAACGGACTAGGATTAGCCTCCTGTTTACAGTAAAATGGAAATAGCAGAAAAGGGAGGTATATTCGATGATACAACGCGCGACCGTATTACTCGTCGGGACCGTTCATTTGGACCGTCCTGACAACGGGGACTTGTTTCGTCCGCGCATCTTTGATGTGTTTTCAGACGAAAGGCAGCAGGAGATTCAACAGGTCGTCGAAGTCCTGCAAACGTTTCGTCCGACAGAAGTTGCGCTAGAGATTTTGCCTGAGCAGGCGGACGCACTGAATGGCGACTACGCCGCTTATCTCAAGCAAACCTTTACGCTGACGGCGAATGAACGCCATCAACTCGGGTTTCGAGTGGCGCGCTCGGCGGGTCTGACCGGTCTGCAGGCGGTGGACTGGAATCAGACGGTAGAAGGTGTCCCGAATCTTGCGGAACTCGAACAGCTCGACCTGATCGCGTTTGACCGCTTGATGCGTGCCGAACAACAAAAATCCGAGTCACTCGAAGCGACATTGCTCGAGCAGACCTACCTCTCGTTCCTTGAACAACTAAATGACAAACAGGCGGTCGAAGCAAGTCACCGGACGTACCGGCAACTCGCCCGGCTAGATCCGGCGACGCACGTCGGGGCGAGGTGGGTCATCCAGTACTGGTACTACCGCAATCTGTTAATCGCGAACCGGATTCTTGATTTGGCGGAGCCGGGGGAACGGATTCTCGTCCTCTATGGTGCCGCTCATTTACCGTTAATACAATAATTTTTAGACGACAGTGGGGGCGTCGATGTGATGACGTTCCCTGAACTAATTGCGAAGGGGAGTAACGCCGATGTTGTTTCATTATCATCTTTGGACGCCGAACGTTGAGGCGACGGAGCAGTTTTATGAAAAATTAGGGTTTGCGGTCACGCAACGGATTGGAAAAACCGACGGCGCGTTTACCGCGTTTGATCCGCCATTGACATGGGATGACTTTCGGGACGACGGGATTCGCTTTCGAATCATCGAGATGAAACGCGGCGCCATCAACGTCACGTTCGGTCACGGGAAAGCCGTTCGCTTCGACCATCTCGGTTTTCTCGTGACACCCGAACAACGGACACTGCTTCTCGAACGTGCACAACAGATGGGCTGGACCATCCAAGCGAATGACCGGCGGACGTTCATCCAGACCCCGTACGCCTGTCGGATTGAACTGCAGACGTATCACGATGCGATTTTATCGAACGGTCCTCATCTGAAACGGCTTGAACTGGCGACGAAACAAGTCGGCTTTGAACAGGAGTTGAAGCGGTTGTTCGGCCATGCAATCGATGAAGTGACGACGGTGCCTGGTGATCATACCGTCTTACAGCAAGTCGTCTTTACGGGGGAAAACATCGAAGCCGTCGATCCGAACGGCGTGTCTGTCAGACAAACACGGTCACCAGTCGTAGCTGACAAACACTTTTAACGGTTTTGCACCTGCCTGTAAAGCCTCGAAACATGGAATCAAGTCCGACCAATCGACCGACTGCTCAAACAGCTTGAACAAGGCAGGCGTCTTTCGGGCGGCCGGCAAAAACCAGTCCGCATGGGCGCGGTAATCGAGCCCGTCACTCGATCCGACGATCCGTAACTCTTTTGCATAGAAGCTTGGGCAGAGCGACAAGACGTCGTAATTGCCGTCAGAGAGAATGCAGAGCTGACCATGGGGGACGAGTGCCTCCTGAAGATGCGCAAACGCGGTTTGCCGTCCCGAACATTCGAGGGCAGCGGCATAGGTATTCAGCTCGAGGTCGTTTCCGGACGTAACCGTGCGGGTTGCCCCGAGCTGTTTTGCGAGTGCATGTCGCCTTTCGTCCGGGTCGACGGCGTCAATGCGCGAGAGACCGAAGTAGTGACGTAGGTAAAAGACGGTCAATAACCCGATCGTCCCGAGCCCGGTCACGGCGACGGCATCCGACGGACGGGGATTAAGTTTATGGACGCCTTTTGCGGCGTCACACGATAAAATCGTCAACAAGGCGAGTTGCGGCGGCAGGTCGCGCGGGACGGGAATGACTTTTGCTGCGCGGACGGTGGCGATGTCGTGATGACCGTAAAAAGCGACGACGCGGTCACCGACACGGATGTCTGAGACATCCTCTCCGATTGCCAGCACTTCCCCGTAACTCTCGTATCCCGTTTCCTTCGGATAGGTCGGGGCGAGGTCTGACCGGTCAGTCGCCATGACTTGCGGCAATTCCGCGCCGATGCTGATTGCTCCATGTAATGTCTGGATGAGTAGTTCATCTGCTTGCAAGGGCGCTAGGGGTTGCTCGACCCACTGGAGCGTCCGGGGGGCCGTCAATTGCAGTCTGTGTGGCATGCGTTCAGTTCCTCCGTTTTCTTAACATGAATATCCTGATAATGGAATTATAACATGAAGGTAAATCAGTATATGACAATTTTGTAAGGTTGAAAGAAACATCGATTGCCCGATTTTCAAAGTGTTTTCTGCTATGCTGAAAAGGTAGAGCGGAGCTCACGAGTATCTAAAAAGGAAGTGGCGAACATCGAGCAGATTGAGATGTCGATCCATCGTGGATTAGTGGAATTAAAAATGTTAGATAAACGGATTAAAAAAGGTCAGCTTGGTCACTTTATCGGATTGCATACGGGAGACAAACCGCCTGTCGGTTTTCCGAACGTCGAACAGTTCGCGACGGAAGCGGCGGCAAATCTCCAGTCGATTCGCGCATTGATTGAGCGTCGAAATCAAATCAAAGCAGCGATTACCGCATCGAATGCCGTGACGCGTGTCCGAATCGCCGGGACCGAGATGACGGTCGCGGAAGCGATTGATCGTCGCGATACGGGTCTTGACTACGATCGCCAATTGTTACAAACGCTCAAAACACAACTGCATGAAGTGGAGCAGACGATTGAACAGGAACGTATCGAGATCGAGCGGCGTGCAGAAAATCATATCGAAGCGACATACGGTGCGCGTGAAAAAGGGGACGCGGAAGAAATTGAAAAAACGCGTCGTCTGTTCATCCAACGATTAGAACCGAAATTGATTGACCCCTCCGGTCTTCGGCAAGTCATTCAACAGTTAGACGAGTCAATCGACGCATTTGATGCCGAAGTCGATTTCAGTCTATCTGAAAGTAATACACTTACGAAAATATTAATCTAAACCTACCGTCCTGTTTGTCTGATGATTTCATAACCGAACACGCGTCGTCCGTGCGATAACGGACATCTTCTAATCGGTTGACCGATTAGCATCCAAGATGGTCCTTGCGACCGTCCGGTCAAAGCTGAATGTTCAACGATCAAAGGACAACGCTGACGCTTCAACACTCAGACAGATTACTGTTCAAACATCAACGGTCACCGTTCGATTAAATCCATGAGAAAACGGGAAAAGAGAGGGGATGTTCGTTGCCTCTGAAGTCACCGCATGGCTGGGCAGACAGGACGTTTCATCGTTTTGCATGACGCCCCTTCTTTCTTCAGAAAAAGAAGGGGCATTTTTTTAAATTCAAATCGAGAAAGGATGATTTAAATGGAATCCCTCACAAAACGAAGAATCGGAGCGGCTGTCGTTAACTTGATGGTGAACGCTGTCATTGTAAATGTCCTTGAAGAAACAGTTCTCAAACGGGTCAAACGTCCCGTCATCCGTGGCATCGTCACCCAGTCCGTCGTCGATGTCGTCATGGAAACGGTTCAATTACGCTTGACGGATGGCCGAACGGTCGGCAGTCGTGTTATGGGACTCCGTGTCGTCAGTCAAGACGACCAACCGTTGAAAACGACACAAATCCTTAAACGGATTGCTTACCGTGAAGTATTCACAGCAGGGAAATTCTTTAAGGACCGTCAGCGTTATCTAGAGGATGCCTCCGTTTTACCGGAAGATGAGTTTGCGAAAACACGTGTCATTCGTGAAGGACGGTAAAATCGCTTATTTCATTGATCCATGTACGCTATAACCCGTATCGCGCTTAGTCTGTTGAAGCGATGCGGGATTTGTTCGTGTCTTGAGCAGACTGTAGAGATCACAAGAACGCAGAGGAGGTGAATGGCCAATGAATCCTTTCATGACGATCGAAGACATTAATGACGCGAATCTGGCCGCGGTTCTCGGATTAAAAGTCGCAGCCGCGCAGCGCGCATATATCGAAACGAACGCGCAGTCGCTTCAGGAAGCGATGAACGATCACGACCACGGTTGGCGTTGTTATGCCTTATGCGAAAACAGGCAGCCGGTCGGGTTCATGATGATTGGTGCTGAAAACCGGACGGACAAGTACATCTGGCTTGACCGGTTCATGATCGGTCAGCAGTATCAAGGACAAGGGCTAGGAACGCAGTTTTTAAGACGAGCAATCGGTTTCATCGAAGACCATTTCGAAGTCGATGAAATCGTGTTGAGCTTACACACAGAAAATACGCATGCCAAGTATTTTTACGGGCAAGCGGGCTTTACTGATATCAAACGGATTGATGAAACGAACGGCGAAGAAATTTGGGTCTATCGTCTGACGTGATGTCCGCGATTCGTTCATCTGTATGGTGTAAGCCTTGTGCATCTGTCGAACCTTCTCGCTGTCCGCGCGGCAACCGTCCCTGCTACACTAGAAAAAACGACCAAAAAGGTGAGGTGGAGTGGTGTGGCAGTCATTGAATTTAAGGATGTCCAGTACAAATCGATACTCAAAGGGATCTCCGGGACGTTTCGGGAAGGAAAAATCACGACGCTCGTCGGACCGAGCGGCGCCGGGAAAACGACGTGTCTGAAACAAATCAACGGATTACTTTCCCCGGACGCCGGGACGCTTTATTTTAAGGGAACCGATTTAAAAGACATCGATATGATGGAGCTTCGAAAAAAGATTGGCATGGCCTTTCAAAGTGCCCCGATGATTGCGGGGACCGTGTACGACAATTTGAATCTTCCAAAAGCGATCTTCAATCAGACATTGGAACAGGAAGAGGCCAAGCGTCTGTTGGAGCGGGTCGACTTAAAAGAGCTACCGTTGACACAAAACGTCAAGGAACTGTCGGGTGGCGAAAAAAGCCGCATCGCGATCGCGCGGACACTCGTCAACCGACCGGATGTCCTGTTGCTCGACGAGATCACGGCCAGTCTCGATTACCGGATGGTCAAGGAAATCGAGGCGCTCGTCCGAAAGATTCAACGGGAATTCAACGTGACGGTGATCTGGATTACGCATGATCTCGAACAGGCGCGCCGTGTCAGTGATGACATGTGGTTCTTAAAAGACGGGCAATTGATTGAACAGGGAACGATTGAATTGATTGAGGGCTCGGATAATCCCGCCATCGAAGCGTTCGTCAAGGGGGTCGACCAATGAGTTACGTGCAACTCGCTTCCGCCTTAGTCTTTATCTTGATTCCGTTAGTGCTGACATATACGTTAAAGCTTGGACTTGGCAACGATATTTTGATAGCGACGGTCCGGTCGATCGTCCAGTTGTTGATTGTCGGTTATCTCTTGACGTTCGTTTTCGAAAGTGACAGTAAAATTTACATCGGGTTGATGATTCTGTTGATGATTGTCGCGGCAACGCTCAACATCATCAAAAAGGGTGACGGAATTCCCGGGATTACGGGCATTATTTTACTGACGTTAGTCAGTGTCGAAGTCTTGACGATGGGCATCATGCTCGGTCTTCGAATCATTCCGTTCGAAGCGCAGGAAGTCATTCCGATCAGCGGGATGGTGATTGGCAACTGTATGATTTTGTCGCTTTTGTTCCTGAATAAGTTCAAGGATGAGGTCGAACGGGGCGATGAAGTCATTGAGCTGATTTTAGCGCTCGGAGGTACTCCGAAAACAGCGATTGACCGAAGTTTGAAAAGCGCCATCAAGACGAGTATGATTCCGACGATCGAGGCGCAGAAAACGATGGGACTCGTCCAGCTTCCCGGCATGATGAGCGGTTTGATCATCGGTGGGGCCGATCCGATGGAAGCTGTCATGTACCAGTTATTAATCCTGTTCCTGATTTTGACGAATGCTGCCGTGTCTTCCGTCATGGTCGGCTACCTGTCCTACCGGAAACTGTTTAATCAAAAAGCCCAATTCCTTGGGTTGACCAATCGAAACGACTGAGCTACCCTAGAAAAATACGTCATGACGCTAACAGATTTCGGAAGTATCCGAAGTCTGTTTTTGTTTACTAACATAAAGAAGCATCAAACTGAAGATGAAACAGCGACGTGCTACTAAAAGGGATGTGAAGAAGAAGTGATGACGATTGAACAAGTAATGGCGATGTTACCGGTTGAGGAAGAAGAAATACGATTGACAGATGTCGATGGATTGCCACGTTATGCATGTGTTCATCCGGTTGATCTGTTTGAGGAATCACAAGCGATTTTTCGGAGTATCATTGAAGTCGAACACCATCAAGCGGATCGATTAAAATCATGGTACATTATCGGATACGAAGACATGGATGGGGACCTGTTATGTGTGGATCTCGTAACGAGCGAAGTGATGGTCGTCGGTCATGAAACACTGGAACGCGAAGAAGTCGTCGCTCCGTCCTTGACTCAATTTTTGCAGGGATGACGTCTGATTCGTATGCAACATAAGAAAACGAAAAAGGTCACCGGACGTCATCGTCCAGTGACCTTTTCGTTCGCCGACTAACGGATTATGCCATTATTGACGGATAAAGCCACCTTCCGAATGCAGAACTTGCCCGGTGATCCAGGCACCTTCGTCACTAACGAGAAATGAAATCAAGCGGGCGACGTCGTTTGGTGCCCCGATGCGGCCAAAGGGAAATTTCGGTAGCAGGGCGGAGCGGATCTCATCCGTCATCCAAGTTGAGTCGGTCGGACCGGGGTTGACGGCGTTGACCGTCACGCCGAACGGGGCAACTTCCTGGGCGAACGTCTGCGTAAAAGCAGAAATCGCACCTTTCGTCGCGACATAAGCAAGTTCACCCGGCATCGGTCCGCGTTCCTGGCCGGATGTCATGTTGATGATCCGTCCTGATGATAACGGTGACGCTTGCAGGTGGCGGGCGAACTCGACCGATAACAGTAACGTCGAGCGGATATTGACCGCATAATGAGTGTCGAGCGCTGCGGCGTCGAGCGACAAATAGTCGGTCTGCGTCGAGTGAGCGGCGTTGTTGATTAAAATCGACGGTTGGCCGAGCGTCCCAACGACGGTTTGATGGACAGTTGCCGCCGCCGCCGGATTGGCTAAGTCAATCCGGAATCCTCTTGCCCGGACACCGAATGTTGCTAACTCCGCTTCAAATGATGGGATCCAGTCGGCTTCCGCTTGCCAGGCGGTGAAAAAAATCTCGATGCCTCGTGCGGCAAGCGTCCGACAGATCGCTGCCCCGATATCCCGTTCGTGACTGGCACCGGTCACGAGTGCGATTTGTCGTTGTTCAGTCATGCTGCATCTCCTCCTTGAATTCCATCCATTAACATATTTTAACTCATTTAGATAATCCTTACTATCGTAATCGTGCTAGTGTACACTAAAACCAGGATTAACGAGCGGGTATTAAAAGGAGGCAAGAATGACGATGGGTGAAATGTTGTTATTGTATGGATTATTGACGATTGGAATGGTCATCCGCTTCCTCTTAACCGGCATGTTCAGTTGGCTGGAATTTGGTCTGATTTCGCTGCTTCTGCTCGCAGCACTTGGTGGCGCGCTTCTCGATTACTGGCAAATCAGACGCGACATGCGGTACGTGGGACGCACGAAGACGATAGCGACACGTTGCGTCGAACGGACGACACGGCGACCGAAATACGTGCTGGAAGGTGCACAGCAGATTGGATCCTATCGACGGAGCTATCCAAAAGGATGGCAATTTTTGTTTGTTCAGCTCTCGGCAAAGCTGCGGGGGTGGTTCTTGAATCTGAACTTCAGTTTTTCCGACCGTACGTTTTCTTACGTCGAACAACGGAGTTCTCTTCTAGCGCGGAATCAAAAGTGGCTCGTCTACGAAAACGGTGAAGTCGTAGGCACGGTCCGGACCGACGCGTCACTGAAACGGATGAGTACGTTTAAAGAAGTCATGCTCCTGTCCTATCAAGACGTCGAGTACGAAGTCACGTCCTCGACGTTATCCTCGAAGATTAAAGTCTGGCGAGGGACTGAGGTGATTGCGACGAGTAAAGCGAACTTGCGGTCCGACGTAACGTTTAAAGTCAAGGAGCAGCAAAATCAGTCCCTGATCTTGTCGGTGCTCGTATTGTTCCATTATCATTTTCAATCGTAAGTCGAAAGAAATGAGTGTTCATGAAGCGCGTAATCATTCATTGGTGTATGATTTAGGAACACTTCAGTGAAAGACGGGAGGCATCGAGATGGATAAAACAGATGGCTGGATCATCGTCAGCGTATTGGTCGGATTGTATTTCGGGTTATTCGCTAAACCGAAACGCGTGACTGGAAAAAAAGCAAAGTGACAAAAAACCATGGAGGTCGTCCTCCATGGTTTTTTGTCAGGTGCACATCAGGGCTCACGTTGCTACGTTCTTTTTATATAGCAGAGGTCCATTATCGTGCTTTTTTTGAAACACTGCCGTCCACAGTCCAGTACGACCGAAAGTCGTCGCGGACGCCGGCATCATCGGCATCGGTCTGATTTCAATCACGTCGAAGTCAGCAAAAATCAACCGTAACTTCTCTTCCGTGAATCCTAATCCACCGTTTAAGCTGCGTGTCCGGTACACTTCCCAGTCGGAGATGTCGGATCCGCCGAGCTCACCGCCTTCGATAAAACAAGTCAGGGCGAAATGTCCGCCATGCTTTAAGGAATCGGTGACGAGCGTAAGATAATCGCGTCGGCGGTGCGGAGCGATATGGTGGAAGCAACCGGAATCGTAAACGATGTCATACGCCTCTTTAGCAAGGGAGAAATCAAAGATGTTCCGTTCGATGAAGTCGACGTCGAGCTGCTCCTCCTGCGCCCGTTCGCGCGCCCAGGCAAGCGACTGACGTGATAAATCGACAGCGGTCACGGTGCAGTCTTGTCTTGCAAAATACAGCGCGTTACGCCCCGGGCCGCAACCGAGCTCCAAAACGTGACCCGGTGCGATGATACCGCGTTCAAAATAACGGACGAGATTTTCGTCCGGCTTGTTGACGAAAAAAGGAATCCGTTTGTCACGGTCGGCGTAAAAATCATTCCAAAATGCGGTCGGTTCACGCAGTAAATCGTCAAGCATGTCAAGTAAATCATCGTGCGTTTGAATCATTTCTTTCATCTGTCGACCTACTTTCAAACAGGGTATGAATTGCTTTTCATCTATCCTGATTATACCAAAAAATGTATGACGAAAACGGATGAATTCTCCTGTTTCAGTAGTCGAGTTATGAAGTGAATCAGGAAAAACGTTACCTTATCTCATCGTTCATAAGATACGTTACCGCTTCATCTATCAGCGTCACCCGGTATTACGGTGTGACTCGAACATCCGGCGTTTATAAATATCGGCGACTGTGTTCAGAAAAGCCTCCGGCAGCTTTTTCGGAAAATACGATTTGCAATAAAAGTAATCATACCCGCGCTTTAAGTCGTCCCACTGTGAGCACGGTTCTGTCTGACGGAACCGTGCGACGTCGATGATCCGTGTCCCGTCTTTCGTCAGCATGATGTTGCGCAAGTGGATGTCGGACGGGTTTAAGCCGACGGAGCGTGCGTCCGCTAAAGCTTGATCGACAGAGCGGATGACGTCCCGGGGAATCAACGTCCCGTTGACGAGACAGTCGAACAACGTCTGTCCCTCGATGTATTCGATGACGAGGTAATCCGCCCCGTAGGCGTATTGTTTGGCGTACGTCGAAAACGACGACAATTGCTCATAAATCGCTCCTTCAAGGACGGCAAGATGACGATGGCTCGGGAAAAATTTTTTGATGACGCGGTCCGTTCCTTGAATCCGAAAGACGAAGGCACTTCGTCCCGTACCAATCCAGTCTAACTCAGGTGGTTGACCGGTAATCAGTTGCGTTTGTCCGTTTGACTCGATGGTGATGGCTGTCGCCAGTTCTTGATCTGTTTTCACGTGTGGTCCATCCTTTCTCCGTTACATTGATTATATAATTTATACGTTCAAATGACCACAAAGGTTTCAGGAGATCTTCCTGTATGAATGTTTTGAACATTTTGTGATATGCTAAAAAACGTAGACCATTACATATTTTAAGGGGGATTTTAGAATGAATACGTTACAACAGTGGCGCGACCATTTCGACGCACTCGGTGCCTATGAGGAAGCAGTCGCTTTACTCTACTGGGACATGCGGACATACATGCCGGAACAATCAGCGCCGAACCGCTCGAAATCACTCGGTTTCTTATCGACAGAAAGTTTCCGTCGCCGGACAGGCACACAGTACCAGTCCTTGTTAGGCGCGATGGGGCAAGAATCGTTGACGGGACTCGATGCGATCTCGTACGAGAAAGCGAAACAGGCATTTGATCGGGACTCAAAAATTCCGGAAGCGGAATATCAAGCCTTTGTGACATTGATTTCGGAAGCGGAAAGTGTTTGGGAAAAAGCGAAGGATGCGAATGACTGGGCGATGTTCGAACCATTCTTAGAAAAAATCGTCGCGACAGAACGTAAATTCGTCGAGTACTGGGGATACGAAAATCACCCATACGACGCATTGCTCCATGACTATGAGCCAGGAATGACGGTCGCTCAGCTCGATCCATTGTTCGCGGAGCTCCGTCAAGCAATCATCACGTTGCTCACCGATCTTGATGGGAAAACATTCCCGAAACTCGATTGGTCAGCAGACCGCGAGACACAAATTAAGCTCAATCACGAGTGGTTGAACGATATCGGTTATGATTTTACAGCCGGTCGCTTGGACGAGACGGTTCATCCGTTCCAAACGACAATCAATCGCAAAGATGCCCGTGTCACGACGAAATATGATGAAGCGGATTACCGGAACTCTGTTTTCGGGACGATGCACGAAGCCGGTCACGCGACGTACGAACAAGGCATCGATCCGGAACTCGACTCCCTTGGTCTCGGTGAAGGGGCATCGATGGGGATTCATGAATCACAATCATTGTTTTTTGAGAACTTCATCGGACGCAACCGTGGTTTCCTCGAAGCACGTTATACAGGGTTGCAAGCTGCGATTCCTTCATTGACGGACGTTCCATTCGAAACATTTTATGCTGCCGTTAACGAAGTCAAACCATCGTTGATCCGGATTGAGGCGGATGAACTGACATACGCGATGCATATCATTATCCGCTACGAACTTGAAAAACGTCTCATCACGGGTGAACTCGAAGTCAAGGCACTGCCAAAGGAATGGAACCGCCTTTATAAAGAATACCTTGGAGTCGATGTCCCATCGAACGCACAAGGTGTCTTACAAGACGTTCACTGGTCAGGTGGTTCGTTCGGTTACTTCCCGAGCTATGCGCTCGGACTCGTCTACAGTGCCCAGTTGAACGAAGCGATGCGTCGGGATGTTAAAGACATCGACGAACTGATTGCAAGCGGTTCGTTTACACCGATCAAAAATTGGTTAAAGGAAAATATCCACCAACACGGAAAAGCGAAGACGCCGGCCGAATTGATTGAAGCAGCGACCGGGCAATCGATTACGGTCCAACCGTTGATTGATTACTTGACGAAGAAATATACACGCGTCGTCGAAACGCTGTGATGCAATGGTTTGCCCACCGCGGCGCAAGTGACGCGTTTCCGGAAAATACGCTCGAGGCGTTCAAAGCAGCCTTACCGGACGTCGATGGCATCGAATTCGATGTCCATTTCTCAAAAGACGGCGTCGGAATCGTCATCCATGACGAGACCGTCGACCGGACGACGGACGGAACAGGGCGCGTCGTTGATCTTACGCTTGCAGAACTCAAACAATTGAATGCGGGAGCGCGCTTTAAAGGTACGGGACCGCAGCGTGCGATGATTCCGACACTTGACGAAGTCTTAGAGCTCGTGGCGCCAACGCAAATCGTCCTCAACATCGAACTGAAGACGGATACAATCCGTTATGAAGGTCTCGAGGCCTACGTCGTCGAACGGTGCCGTGCCCATCAGCTTGCACCAGATCGATTAATCTTCAGTTCCTTCAATCATTACTCGATTGATACGATTCGTCAGCTTGATCCGTCGCTCGAGACAGCACTGCTCTATCCGTATCCCTTGTTTCACCCGGAGCAACAAGCGAAGCAGCTCGGGGCGAAGGGCATTCATCCGGATTATCGTCGCGTGACGGCAGAAGACGTCGCACTGGCTCACGCAGCAGGAATCTCCGTCCGCGTCTATACTCCGAAATCGGCAGAGGATGTCGAACAGATGGAGGCAATCGGCATTGATGCCGTCATCGTCAATGATCCAAAAGGATTCAAAGCGCGCCTGTCGATTGACTAAGGAGGAAGCGTCATGCGGAAGGGGTATGTGTTGACTATCATAGCTTCACTGATTGCGCTTGGCATCGGTCTCGAGATTGGTTTTCAAAAAATACCACAACCGCAACCGAAACAAGTTGCACAGTCAGCGACACGACCGGATGACTTCCAAGCAGGACTTCAAGACGCAAAAACCGAATTAGAGACCGTACAACGTTTTTCTTTAAAAAGTACGATTGAACATGACCTGAAAAGCGAGACATGGATTTATGCGACACCGACACCGGAACGTATTGCCGTCGACTGGTACTACGTCGCAAGCTATCCGGAACAACGTGTCCAGATGACCCGAAATGATGTCGCGCGCATCATTGAATACGATCGGTATCTCGTCGTCATCCGTTCGATTTACGGGGTCGTCGACGATAGCGAACTCGAACAATTCGCGCTGCGTGTTTCGGGGTATTTCATGACTAGGCAACAACAAAAGGAGGATGACGATGTCAGGTAAAATCATTCTATTGATTGGTGGATCGGGCAGCGGGAAGTCGTCCTTAATCAAACGATTACGACACGAGTATGAACATGTCCGGTTCATTCCCTCCGTGACGACACGACCGAAACGCCCGACCGAACAAGACGGGGAAAGTTATCATTTCGTCGACGTAAAAACGTTCCAGCAATTGATTCAAGAGACGGGGTTCATCGAGTACGCCCATGTCCACCGGGCGTGGTACGGAACACCTCGACAAGCGTATGAGGACGTCCTGACGACGAACGGAATCGTCATCAAAGACATCGATCCGAAAGGTGCGGCAGCATTCAAGGAATTGTTCGAAGACCGTGTCATCACGATTTTCGTGTCCGTTCCACCTGACCTGATGAAAGAACGTCTGTTGATGCGCGGGGATACACCGGAGTTCGAAGCACGGCTCATCGATTACTCGGAAGCTTGGAAAGACCGGGACCACTATGACTATATGATTGAAAACATTGATTTTGAACAGGCCTACGCGGAGTTACTTGGGATCATCTCGGAGTATATCCCAGGACAGCCATCATCGTAAAAAAAGCAGGGAAGACACATTCTTCCCTGCTTTTGTTTTGAGGTAAAGATAAAAGTGTCAACACCAAAATTAATAGACGAGCGATGGATTGGATTAACCATCTACATCGATCGTCTTTTTTGTGTCACTATTTTACAGTTGGTGGAAATTAGTAATTCCCGTGAAAAGCGAAGGGGAGCACGTAAGATGAATCGAGAAGCGCTTGAATCAGTTGACGCGATGCGCTAGCCGGAACAGATGCTGTTGAAGAAACCCGTCGAACGGAAACCGTCCCTCGGTCACGTGTTTAATCAAGTCCGTCAAGGCAGCTTCCGCTTGTTCAATCAGTCGGGCAGGATAGGCGAACGTCCGTTGATTGACGACGAACTCGTCTCGGTCGACGACCTGCCAGGTACCTGCTTGATTGCGGACATAATCGAGGTCGAGGTCGACGAAGGAAAGGGTATCCCCGTCGAGCCGTGGAGGCAGGCAGACGTTGCAGTGATAGGAGGCACCGTGTGCATCGAAGTCGATATTGACCGTGAACGGCGCATTCAGGGGATAATACTCAAGCGACTGTGTCGCGTAGGTAAAAGTCTGTCCCCGTGTGTGATGGACCAGTCTTCTGCCTGCTTGTCCATGGACGAGCACGTAGTCGTCTGTTTTTATCAGCATGTTGCCAGTCCACTCGTAATGGGGGCGGTCGGGATACTTATAGGCAATGATCGTCAGGACTGACGGTTGTGCCTCTGCTGGTCGTTTCATGAACAAGCTCCTTTCGCGCTAATAGAGGAAGAGAAGGAATCATTGAACGGTTAAGCGGGCAGTCGGTTACGTCTTTGAGACGTCATGTAAATGGTCGCGGTAATAACGGAGGGCTTGTCTGTAAGTATGGACGTCGGAGTCCGGCGTCATCGTCGTGATGACGTCAAGTAACTGTTGCATCGCTTCCTCATGCTGCTTGAGATTAAACAGCGTCAAGGCTAAAAACGTCTTCAGTCCCGTGCTGTCGGGGAAACGAGCTAAGCCTTCCGTAAAGGTGTCATGCGCAGCAGCGTATTGTCCGAGCGCCCGGTATGTACTGCCGAGCCCGATGAAGGCGTCCGTCAAAAACCGTGTGTCGAGGCCGTTTGCGATCGCAAACTCATAATGCGGAACGGCAGCCTGCTCCTCGCCGAGGTTATCGAAGCACCAGGCCATCTGGAAATGGTAGTAAGGGTTCGTACGATCGGTCTCTAACAGCTCGCGCATCATCTGTTTTGCTTGCTCGTACTGTTTCGACTGACGGAGCGTCGTCACCTGCTCTAAAGTAGCATGCGTCATCTCATCATCCTCCAATTCGGTTGCTAGTACAAAAACCCCTCCAGCTCGGTCAGCTAGAGGGGGAAATGTTAATCCTGTTGCTCGAGTTTCGTCAAGAGTGTCCGGAACGTATCAAGTTCTGCATCTGAAAACGCGGAGAAAACGTCCGACAGGTACTCCATCTTCATTGCTTCAAGTTTCCCGTACAGTTCAATTCCGTCCGGTGTTGCCCGGAGCTCGACGACACGGCGGTCGAGTTCACTGCGTTCGCGTGAAATCAAGCCTTTTTTTGTCAATTCGTCAGCAAGTGCGGTAATCATACTTGCAGAGAACTGGAATTCATTCGACAGGGCGGATGCGATTTGTGGACTTTGCCCGCAAAGCGACTTCAAAATGAAGAATTCATTCCGTGTCAAATAGGTCGTGAACATGCTGCGAACATCTTTTTTGATGGCGCGGTAGTTCATGCGGAGTCCTTTTTCTGTATCGACGATCAATTGATCGCGTTGTGCTACTTCGATTGTCGTTGCCATGTTTAGCTTCACTCTTTCCATACGATAGTTTCGTTACCCGCCATTTAGTATAGTGAAAAATTTTAGTTTAATCAATATTTTTCTCTTGAATCATCTCATCATGCGACGGCTGAACTTTTGTAATGATTTCCGTGACGTTCCGAAGTTCCGGATAGAAACGACGGAAAAAGTAATCGATCCGGTGCGTGTCGTTCCCGGCAATCGTCACGGCCATGCAGATGTAGGCGATACCGATGCCTTGGCGCGGCAAAAAAGGATTCGGCATGACTTGAGCGCATTTTAAGGCGAGTGTGCTATGACTCGAGACGGCATCGATTAGTTCACCGTAATTGCGGATGTCGACGTAATGGAACATCCGGATCAACTCATTAATCAGTTGCTGGTCGGAATCGAGCATCATTTGTGACGTGACAAGTCGCTTGTCGAGCTCGCTGATGACAGGGGAGTGGTCAATGAAATAGTTTAAGTTATCGGACGTGATCCGGACTTTATACGGGTCCGATAAGATCTGTTGGACGGTCTCATCCTCGAATTGTTTGAGTTGCTTTTTGATGTTGACGAATTCTTGATCGGCGATCTCAAGCAGTCCGGCGACGCGGCTGAAACTGCGCCGGACTTCTGCCGGGACGCTGTTCGGATTTTTATACCCTAAGTCATGTTCAATCTCTGCCCAGGCGTGTTGCAAAATCGAACGGATTTGAATTTCTGCCGTATGTGACTTGAAGCGGCCGTATTCACTTAAGGCCAGGCGTTGTTCACTCAGGGCGGCGACAAAGTGGACAGACAAGTAGCCGAACTCCGTCGTATCGAGCAACGTCGATTTATCGACGGATTGATCGCGGTCGATCGAAAATTCATTTTCAATGATACGGGCAGCTTCCCGGACGTCGTCGTGGAAATAGGTGACGATCCGGATTCCCGTCAAATCGTGGACGTCCTTGAGCGATCGGTATTTGTTCGGTTGCCGTAAGACTTTTTGGTAGAGGCTTTCCGAATCCTTCGTCCGCGAGACGATCGAATGGTATTTGATTCCGGCCGCATCGAGCAGCTCGGATAATAAAATTTTTAGTTTATCTGCGAACGCGTCATAATCTTCCTTATCATTGACGTATTCGAGCATCATCGTATTCAAGTCTTGTGCGTGCAAGCGAATCACCTTCCTCATCGTGGTATTATCTAGCTGTATTGTATCATTCGTATTCCGTAGACGCACGAAATGACCTTGTTTCAAGCGGGACCAATCGTGGGAAAAGAACAGTAGAACATGCTTAGGAGGGGTGCACAAGATGGAAATACTAGACGCGCGTGCGTTACCAGCGGATCACTCGGACATACTTCATGTCACGCCATCTTCGATTTACTTCAGACGAAAAGTCAATGCCGAACAGTACCATATCAGCCGGTTCGACCTCGAGGATCAAGAACAAGTTGATTTGTCGCAAGACGTTTTGACGGATCACGGACCGACCCGTCCGTTCGTCAAACACCAGAAAGTCTATTGCTTGAACGAACACGACCGGGCGAACGGGGGAGCGACGGAGTTATTGACGATTGATCTCTTATCCGGGAAGACGGAACAGGTCGCGACGTTCAACGTCCCGGGTGATTTGTCACTGTACTGGGTCCTCAATGAACGCTACATGGTACTGCTCCACGTCGACCGTGTGACGTCTGCCTTTTTATATGACACGAAGACGAAGCAACAACACTTGATCCATGACAAGCGGCTGTACGGGATGACGGAAAATTACCGGGAACTGTACTTTTTCCTCGTCACACTCCAAGACGTCGATTATATCGTCTGCAACACGCGCCTCGACGAATTTTCCTTTTATGATGCCCTCGAAAGCGGCTTGATTTCTCCGGAAGATCCAATTGATCACTCGGAAGGGTTATTAATCGCTTCACTTGAGACGATCGTTTCGGAAATCGAACTAGGGACAGAAGTCCTGTCCTTCAAGACACTCTTACGCCTTGACGGGGAAGGGGATACGGTGCAGTACCTCGGGGAACAAGCCGGGTTTTTGATTTTCAGTGCCTATACGGACCGTTTGAACGAAGAAGTGTTTTATCAAATCCGTGACGAAACGGACGTGACGGAACTTGGACGGATCCGCTGGAGTGATTACGAAGCATTTGATTTTACGTATGATGACGTCGAATCGACGATCTTTATCGTCAACGACCGGTCGGAGCAACACCATGAAGTGATTAATTTACGAACGGGAGCCCGTTTTTTAGACCGGGATCCGTTCGAACGCGTCTTGCGTGATCGCTTTTATGTACATGAAACGATCGGAGAAGATGCCGAGCCGATGGTGACGATTTTTGACGCCGAGCGGTATGTCCGGCACCGGTTCGATGATGCCTATTACATGATCGTCTCCGGCGAGTTGGTCATTTTATCCGTCAACCAATTGTAAAGCGAACAAACGAAGAAAACACACTGTTAATAGAAGTGTGTTTTCTAAAATAACGGACTATTTATTTCATTTACCGTAATTTATTATTAAATTTTTAACGCAAAAGACACACGGTACCTCAAAATACATCGCATTGACAATAAAAAAATACCCCTTTCTAGTAGATATCACTAGAAAAGGGCAGACAATGTTATGCTTATGCTGCGTCAGTCGTACGTGTGAAAACATCGACTTGGATGTTTCCAGCTGTCGCGCGTGAGTAAGGGCAAACTGTGTGTGCGATTTTTGCAAGTTCGGCAGCTTGTTCTTCCGATACACCACGGACGAGAACATCAAGTTCAACAGATAAAGCGAATCCGTCTGCTGCTTCGTTCAACGTAACGTGCGCCGTTACTTCGCTTCCATCATGTTTGATGCCTTGTTTACGTGCAACAAGATTTAATGCAGAATCAAAGCAAGCAGAGTATCCAGCAGCAAACAATTGCTCCGGATTTGTCGCTGATTTTTTAGATCCTGGGACTGGCATGGCGAGAGCGACGTCTAAAACGCCATCTTCTGAAACGACGCGTCCGTCGCGTCCTCCGACTGCTGTAGCTGATGATGTGAACATTGGTTTCATAATCAATAACTCCCTTTCGTTGATTCCTTATTATTAAGTAGCTTACAATTAGATTGTATACAATTTAAAAAAGAAAGCAAGTACTTTGCTTCCGAGGAGGACTATCATGTCAAACCCATTATCGTTAGATGAACAACTTTGTTTTCCCTTTTATTCGATTTCGCGGGAAATCACGAAACGTTATCGTCCGTTGCTCGAACCACTTGGACTGACGTATCCGCAATATTTAGTCATGCTCGTTTTATGGGAAGAAGATCAACAATCCTTGAAAGCCGTCGGTGAACGGTTGCATTTGGATTCGGGGACGCTAACCCCGTTATTGAAAAAGCTCGAAGCATCAGAGTTAATTCGACGCGTCCGCAATAAGAAAGATGAACGACATATCCAAATCACGTTGACAGACAAAGGGCATATGTTGCGCGAGCAAGCGGAACAAGTTCCGCTCGCCTTAAAAGAGACACTCGGCGTGTCGGAGGAGGATTTAGAACGTGTCAAACAAACGTTAAATCAATTGGTTATAAAAATGAACGGAACTGAATGATTCAGTTCCGTTCATGTTCGTTATTTACGGCGGAAACCTTCTTCTTCAAGATAGTTTGCCGCTTCTTTGTATGAATTGAAGGCACCATCGAGCAAGTCGCCTGCATAGACGAGCCATGTATCGAGGTCTTCATTCAAAAGTGTGAGTTCGAACTGGTTATCGTTGACCCACGTTTCTTCGAGCGTCTCGACCGTCTCGACCGTCGATAACGATTTGATTGCATCTTCAAGCAAAAGAATCAAGGCAGGAGCAGAAAACTCACGGATGTTGACGAGTCCTTTGTTATCGACTTCGTAGCCCGGTAATCCGGCGGCATAGACGAATCCGTTCCCGTTCGGATGAAGGTGATAGACGACGATTTTTTTCTCAAACTGACTTTCAGGAAAGTGGAAATTGACACGGTTCAGTGAAACATCTTTTCGGACGAGTTGTGGAAACGACTCAATGATGTTTAATTTTTCTTCAAATGTTAGCATGGTACCTCCTAGAATTACATTTCTACTCTTCTATATATGCGATGATTTCGGGTCAAATGTCAATGTTCGATTTAAGCCGAGTGAAACTTATTGACGATGGACTCCGTAGTTTTAAGAGAAAGGAAGTGGGAACAGATGCAATCTTCAACCTTAGAAAGTGGCTGGCAACGGTTATCACTCGACTCCGTCAAAGTCGAACGGCAATATGTGGCGATACGGTTTAGTTTGTATGCGCTTTTGATTGCCGTCATGACAACCGTCCAAATTGTGTGGCTCGACTTATCTCCGTGGTGGATGTGGATCGTGACAGGACTCGTGGCCGCGTTATTCATCTTAAAGTTTTATTACATACCGCGTCTGCGTTACGACTATTTCCGTTATCAGGTCGATGAAGAATTTTTAGGCGTCAAGTCAGGCGTCATCTTCCGTAAAATTGAAATCATACCACTCGTCAAAGTTCAGTTCATTGATACATCGACCGGTCCCTTGTTACGTCGCGCCGGCTTGATGAACATCAAAGTCAATACGGCATCCGGATTTGCGGAAATCCAGCGTCTCGAAGAACGACGCACACTCGAATTAAGACGCCATATCGAACGCTTCGCGAAACTCGAGGAGCAAGAGGAGGAATCCCTATGACACGTCGCGTCCACCCGTTATTCATCTTGATGTCGACGCTGACGCATCTCCGGTCGACGGTCATCCCGCTCGCTTTTTTATTGTTCAATGATTTAAAGAACGATGGATTCGGTTGGTATACAATCATCGGCTTTAGTGTTTTTTGTCTCGTTCTTCTCATTTCTGGAATCACTTCTTGGTATTTTTATACGTTTACGATTGATGACCAAGCGATTCGTGTCAACAAAGGCGTCTTCCGTAAAAGTGAACGGACGACACAACGGCGGCGGATTGAATCCGTCGGCATCAACCAAAACCTGCTCGAGCGTCTGCTCGGTTTAGCGACGCTGTCCGTCGAAACGTCTTCTGAAGGCGGTGAACCGGAAGTCGAATTAAAAGGTGTCCGGCTCGCGTTCGCTACTTCCTTGAAGTCGACGATTAAAGAAGAGGACGAACAGATAGAACAAACAGAGACGATGGACTCGTTTCGTGTCAGCTTGTCCGACCTGTTTTTTGCCGGCGCCTTGTCCGGTCGTCTCGGACTGGCGCTAGTCGGTTTCTTTGCAGGGTATCAACTGATTGATCAATATATCGAAAAGTATGTCGATCGTGTCTTTAATGAATTGGCGCATTTATCACTCATCCTCCTGATTGGAATCGGGTTGCTTGTCTTACTCCTCGCCTACATCGGATCGATTGTCGTCTACGTCGTTCGTTACGGTTCGTTCGAAGCGACACTTAAAGATGAACGGCTGACCATCCGTTACGGATTACTGAACCGGACGGAAGTCATCTTTCACCAGGATAAGGTCCAAGCCTTATTCATCGAGGAAAACTGGATCAAACGACGGTTCAAGCGTGCCCACCTGTCACTCAACGTCATATCGGCGAACGGGAAGGAAGAGCAGATGTTGTTCCACCCCTTCATCCGGGAATCGGAAATCGACGCCTTCCTCGACCGGTTTCTGCCGCGCTTCAAACGTGTCAAACCGATGCAACATGCGACCGACCGCGGATTCTTCTATGTCATCCGTTGGCGGCTCGTCCGGTATATTGTCTTGTTTTCAGCAGTCAATGCCGGACTCGTCTATTTTTTGACGAGCCCGCTTAAATGGATTGGCATGCTGGTGTACCTGGTTTTACCGCTCTATTACGTTGTTGCCCGGACGGGGTACCGCAATACGTGTTACGGGTTCGAACAGGAGTTGTTCGTCTTACGTCGCCAACTCGTCAACCGGGAAACGATTTATGCACCGCGTTTAAAAATCGAAGCTTTGTCGGGACACGTCTCCCGTTTTCTCGAACAAAAGGACTTGCTGAAGTTTGAAATCAATCTGCGTGGTAAAGGACATTTGAACGCAGGTTATTTTACACATAAGCAATTTGAGGACGTCCGGACCTGGTACCAACGCTCTTTTCTGAAAACAGACCGTGCAGAAGCAGGGGACATACGGTATGATAACGAATAACGCGTTATATAGGAAAAGAGAGGAGTTCATGTTGTGCGAAAAGGACTAGCAATCGTACTCGCGATACTACTCGTATTCATCGGATTAATCAGTTTTGATGGATACCGCATTCAAAAAACATTAGTCGACGAGTCGGAAGCGTCACCGATTCTTGCGGGTAAACCGGCTGATGAATCAAGTGACGCCGTGACCAAGGCAACTGAATGGTCTGCTGCCCAACCGTTCGAACAGAAGACGTTCGAGACGGATGGACGCGTTCATCACGCAGACTATCTACCTGCAACAGAATCAACAAACAAATCGGTCATTCTCGTCCCGGACGAGGAACAAGCGACGCCGGACGGAGTTGCACCACTCGTGCAGCTGTATCATGAACAATTCGGCTACAATGTCTTAGTCGTCGAACGACGGGGGCAGCCTGAAAACGGTGGGAAAAAGAATTACGGCTGGCTCGATCGGCTTGATTTGATTGAATGGACGAAACGACTTCTCGAAGAAACAGGGGACGAGAGTCACATCGCCTATCACGGGCTTGGTGTCGGCGGGTCGACCGCATTACTCGCAGCTGGAGAAGAAATGTTACCGACACAAGTCAAAGTCGTCATCTCTGAAGGTGCCTACGCCCGATTTGATGACTGGCTCAATCATTTAGCGGATCGACAGATCAGTTATCCCGCAGGACCGTCACTCGCGATGGCGAGCACGTTCAATAAATTCGAACAGGACTTCTTTTACGGTGACGTGTCAGTGACACGACAAACGAGCAAAATCATGATTCCGACACTGTTCATCCATGGGACGGACGATCAACTCATGCCATCGCGGATGGTTTATGAACTGTATCAAGCAAAACCTGGATTGAAGCAGTTATATCCGGTCCGAGGAGCGGGTCATGGTCAAACGTATCTCGAAGATCAAGTCAACTATCAAAAACGCTTAAAATTATTCATCCAGCCATTCATGACAACGAATTAAGCCGCATCCCTCACGTCACTACAGCCGTAGTCGAAGTGGGGGACTTTTTTTGGATTAATGAAAGGGAAAATGTTCCAAATGACAGCAGGTGTGGTATTCTCGATAGAACAGACAAAATAGGGGGGAGTCAGGCATGTTTAGCTGGGTCGGAAGTGAAGAAGCGTATGTCGATCAAATCGACATACGGCAGGTGGGTCCGGTCGTTCTCGGACGGTTCGGTGGCTGCTCGACGGCGGGTCAAACAAAAAACGAAGATGGTTGTCTCGTCATGACGGGGACGGACTGGGAGTTGACCGTCTTACTCGATGCCCATAATTCGGCAGAAAGTGCCGAACTCGTGGCGGAGCAATTTTTGATGTATCAAGAGCGGTTGCATCAGCAACTCGAACAAGCAGCCGAGTCAGTCCTTCCGACGTTCGAACACATCATCCTCGAACTATTGACGGAAGACACATTTCGCGCACGATGCGAGACGTGTCGGGGGGAGACGGCTTGTTTAGTCGTCGTCCGGAAAGGAAACTATGTTTTTTGGTTGTCGGTTGGAGATTGCATCGCGCATCTGTTCCATCCGGAGCTTGCCAGGTTAGGTCAACACAGTCTCAATCAACGGCAATTCTTTGAATGGATCGGACAAGTCAATACGTTTGCGTTACCTGTCCCGTGTTATACCCGCGGCATCCGTGAACTGCGTCAGGGACACAACCGGATCTTTTTGACGACGGACGGACTCGTCGAATGTCCCGGTGAACCGTTCAGCGATGCGACGGACATCGGTCGCGCGTTTCGCGATACGGAGGCGCAGGATGCCGTTTTGACCTTGTTGACGACGATCAAGCACCATGCTGTCCGGGACAGTACGACGATCTTGACGTGGTCGATCGATGTTACAGGTGACGTGACACAACCGAGTAATGCTTAGGCATGAACAATTACGTTCGAAAGGAATGAATACAAATGGGTTTTTACATCATGTTGCTGTCATTCATACTAGGAATCTACTTGACAATTTTCAGCATTTCGCGCAGGAAACGGAAGCGTTCCTACATATTGTTTCTCGTCCCGGGGATCCTCCTGGTCATCTTTGCCGTGTATCTCGCAAGACCGCATTAAAAAAAGGGAGATGGATTTCCGGGGCGAACACCGGAGAACCGTCTTCCTTGTTTTTTGTTAATCGAGAGACGTGCTCCCGTTTGAGTCAACACCGCTTAGGGGGTTTGCTCATCAAGCGGTTCGATTTGTTCCGTTTCGACAGGTGGATCCAGTTCATCTGCTTCGTTCGTCAAAGGAAACGCGATCCCGGCACTGGTCAATAGCGTGATGAGTGCGGCATTCGTTAGTGTTTGGCGCATCGTTGCTCACTCCTTCTTTTGTTATCCTACGAAATTGAAAAAAGAAAAGTTACACTTTTTGATTATTCTGAACATTTAAGTGGGATTCGTCAAGTAATCGTCATCTTCACCTAAGTATTTTTCCCGATAAACCGTTATACTTAAACATGGAAAAGAGGGATGTCGCTTGAAATTAACGAAAGCTAACACACGCATTTTTGAATCATTGTTACCCCGTTTGAACGTTAACGCGGAAGAACCGGAGCGAACGGACATCGAACGTCAACTGCAGGCTGATTTGTATGAAGCGCAGCGGCAACAACGACCGTTCGAAGAAGTCCATGGGCAAACACCGGAAGCGCGACTCGACATGATGATTGCAGCGATTCCGGAACAGCGTCGTGCTGAGACACAAAAACGCTGGACACGGAACTATGTCTCAAGCATCTTGATGTATATTTTCATCGAGGGAATCGATGGCGTCTTTCAGTTCGCACTCGCCGACTATTTGTTGTTCTCAATCATCGCCTTGTTCTTGATTGACGCGATGTCGATCTTAATCACGTCACCGAAAATACGTGACGTCAAAGGACGTGTCTGGGGACAGTTCATCATCAGTTTCGTTTTATTTGCAACGTATAAAGCGGTCTTGATTACGTTCGTCCCGAATCCCGATGTCATCTTCCAAGTCAGCGGGACACCTTCTTACATCATCGGAGTCGGTGGTCTGATTGCGTTATACCTCTACTGGTCGAAGAACCCGCTACGAAAACGCGCCTAAACGAATCGAGAGAGGAGTGGACGGATCATGGAATTTACGCACTGGAAAAGACGCTTACAGGATCACTTCGAACGAATGGGCTTTAACTTACGGATTGAACGCCTTGCCATGCAAGACATCATTAAGCTCGAGGCGACCCACGGAGCCTTTTTGTTCTTCCCCGTGACGATCAACTTATATGAACGGATGGGCTGGAAAATGATTGCGATTGAATCGCACCATCCGGATACGGTCGAGGATGCGTTCGCCGAAGCACAAATCGAATCGTTGTTCCAACTGACGATGGTGACATTCGAAGAAGAAGAGCGTGAGTTTTTACTCGGCTTCTATAGCAATACCGGTCGTTATTTGACGGACCGTCAATCTCCGACGGGGCAGTTGCTCGCGGCAATCGAACGGGAGTGGTATGACGGAGAAACGATCCGGATTGAAACGTTCGAGGAATTTCCTGGACTGTTCGTGGCACCACCGTTCGCACACCAAGCGTACGCATTCGCCGCAGCGGAAGGCAGGTGGCACATGTTCGTCGGGCGGACGGGACGCCCGGCGAACGATTACCGGTTCGATGGAGCAGTCCTGATGCCGCACCGGATTGCCGATAATGAACTGTTCACGATGACGCCGCTTGCGGTTGCGATTGATGATACGGCAGGATTGCGCGACCAATTGCATGAGGAACGGTCAGAAATCAAACGATTCCACAGACAAGCGATGGAGACGATTCGTGACTACGATCCGTCGTTCGGCTTCGCTTGGCGCGGGACGGTCACATTCTTTCATGGCATTCCCGTCGACCCTTTTGCACAGCGGTTATGGCTGGAAGACGGACAAAAACGGTTCCGGATCATGCAAAAAGCATCCCAACGGATTTTAGCACTCGGCGACACGTGTATCGAAGCGATTCATGCGCTTGACGAGGCCGTCAGCGCCGGTGAACCGGACGGGACACCCGTCAGTGCTGTCGGACAACTCATCCTCGGGATTTGGCAACAGTTTGAGTCCGATGAACGGACCTACTTGACAGAGGTCGTCTGTACCGGGATTTCACGGACACAGGCGGAGAACCGGATCCGGCATGGCTTAGCGCGCCAAGAGGCAGTCAATTGGATTGAACGTGCACAAAACGGACGTGACCACTTCCAGTTCGCAGGACTATCCATTACATTACCGCACCGCCCACCCGGAACGATCGAGATTAGACGAGAAGAGGAACAACGATGAACGTCAGCTACACTCGCGAATCTGTCTGATACGACTTCACGCATCAGACAGTTGACGGACCACTTCGATGTCCGGTACATTCGTCAGCAGGAACAAACGCTGGTAGAAAACAAGTAAATTCTATTGAATGAGGATCGAACCCCCGATGTCTTCGCCCTGCGAAAAAACGTCGGGGGTTTTTTCGCATAAGTTAACGGTTCAATCGATTCTGGCGCCTCTCAAGGCGAAAAAGTTCGTAAAAAATAACGGAGATAACAGGAGAAACATATGGAATCATACCGATTTGATCAGATTTGTGTATTGTTTGATTTAGGCGAACGGACAGAAGACCCACGCCCCCTTTCCGGCGGTTTCATCCATGACATGTATGGACTGAGGACGACAAAAGGACATTATGCTGTAAAATGCTTGAATCCGCAGATTATGAGACGACCTGACGCGTTTGCGAACTTCAAAAACGCGGAAGATTTTGCATTGCTTGCAGGTCGGCACCTTTCCGCTCTTCCGGCAAAACGGATACGGGGGGAAGCGGTGCAAGAGATAGCTGACGAGTACTTTCTTATTTTTGACTGGGTCGACGGCAACCTGCTTTCCTTGAAGGAGATCCAGCCATCCCATTGTAATACCATCGGGACCTATCTCGCAGGCTTACACCAACTTGATGCTGGCATGGTCCCCGCAGTGGTTGGAACGATTAGCCACGACTGGACAACTCATCTCAAAAGAGGCCAAGCAATCGACGCCGAGTGGAGTGTTGCCCTAAGCGAAATCACCGAGGCGTTAAAAGTGTGGAACGAGCGAGCAGTGCGAGCAGAAGCGTTCCTATCCAACGCTTGCGTCATGAGTCACCGCGACTTGGATCCTAAAAATGTCTTATGGACGAAAAACGACCTGGTCGTCATTGACTGGGAATCGGCGGGTCCGATTCATCCTGTCCTTGATGTCCTTGAGACGGCGCTTTACTGGTCAGAGGATGAGACGGGGCATCTGAACAAGCAGAAGTTTCAAGCATTTTTTAGTGGTTACACAACGAAAAATAACCTAGGGGATGCGAAATGGTCGGCTGTAATCGCCTGTAGCTATTCGAGCAAACTTGATTGGCTCGCTTATAATATCAGCCGGACATTCAGTGCGGATAAAACGGAGCGACGAATCGGTACAGAACAGGTGAAACAGACGATCCTCGACTTAAAACGCCACACGGACCGGATGGAGACGCTGAAAGGCTGGCTGACTTAAACGTCGCAACAACATCCATCTGGGATAGGACTCTTACGTCTGAACAAAGTACCGGACATCCCGTCCAACATCCATCACAGGACCGATGATCCCGCTTTTTTCACGGAATCATCGGTCCTTTTTAACTTTAAAGACCAAGCGAGGCAATCAGCTTTCGAATCCGTTCTTCCGATTGTTTCGGCGTCAGAATCAGGAGTTGATCGCCACCAATCAATCGTGTCTGACCGCGGGGGGTAATGATGGCATCGTCACGAATGACGGCGACGACGAGCAGATCCTGCGGCATCTCAATCTCTTGCAATGTTTTCCCGTCAATCCGACAGAACGACGGGACACTGACCTCGACGATTTCAGCATTCGGATTTGCGACTGTCATGAATTGAATCAACGGCTCAATCCCGATCGTTGGTTTCACTTCGAGCTTCATGACACGGACAATCCACGGTAAGGCCGTTCCCTGCAGTAAAGCCGATGTCATGACAGTGAAGAAGACGATGTTGAACAAGAGATAGGAGTTCGCAAGTCCGCTCGAAAGCGGATAGGTCGCAAGGATGATTGGTACGGCGCCGCGTAGTCCGGCAGCCGTGATGACACTTTGCTCCCGGTAATTGTAGTGAAAGGGAAGAAGTGAGATGAAAACAGCGAGTGGTCGTGCGACGAGAATCAGCGTCACGACGATGATGCCTGAAATGAGCAGCATCTGCGGATCGAGCAGTTGGCGCGGGAAGACGAGCAGTCCGAGCATGATGAACATCCCGACTTCTGCCAGATGCGACAAGCTGCCGCTGAAACGAATCAAGATGTCGCGGTAAATCATGTCGTGGTTACTGATCCAAATGCCTGTCACGTAGACGGCGAGGAAGCCACTCGCATGGATACTCGTCGCGATCCCGTAAGACAGTAAGGCGCCGCTGATCAAGAGTGTCGGATACAGGGCCGATGCTTGAAGCTGAATCCGGTTCATCAATTGTGTCAAGAACCAGCCGATACAGAGACCGACGAGTAAACCGATTCCCATTTCGTAGAATAAAGACAGGACGCCACTGATAATCGAGAAACTTTCCGGATCGAGCGCAAGTTCTGTAAAGAGAATCGTCAAAAAGACAGCCATCGGATCATTTGTTCCGGACTCCGCTTCCAGTGTATGTTTGACCTTCTCATCGACAGGACGTCCGCTCAGTAAGGAAAAGACAGCCGCTGCATCGGTCGAGCCGACGAGGGCGCCGACGAGTAACGCCATCGGCCAGCTGAAATCAAGAATGAAGTGGGCGACGAGTGCAATCAAGCCAGTCGTGATGACGACGCCGACCGTCGCAAGCGAAAGGGCAGCAGGGAGGACTTGCCTGAAATCGCCCCATTTCGTGTTGAGACCGCCATCGAACAAAATGATGACGAGGGCGATTGTTCCGAATAGACGCGCTTGTTCAAAGTCAGAAAAAGCAATCCATCCTGCGACATCCGTTCCTGCAAGAATGCCGACGAACACGAATAAAATCAAGGTCGGGACGTTGAGACGAAAGGAGAACTTGGTCGTGATGATTGCGAGTAGTAACAAAATACCGGCAAGTAGTAAGACGGTTCCTTCATGCACATGCATACCTCCTCGAATCGGGGCAGGGTTCTCTTCTGTTACGTTTAGTATACGCTATTCACCTCTTTTGCAGGCGGAGAAGTCTTTTTTTGAAATGATGTGTATAAATCGACGGAAAAAGGAAAACACTCAATATATATGCATGTAAACGAAGAAAGCGTAATTAGAGGAGGAAAATGGAAATGAACATATGTATCGTGACAGGCGCAAACTCGGGGATGGGAATGGTGACAATCCAAGCGTTGCTTGAACGGGGGGACCGCGTCATTGCGACCGTCCGCTCAGAGAAGAAAGCAACACTGCTCGTCCAAATGTTACGTGAACATGGGGTGTCGCATACGAATCTTGAAATCGAAATCGTTCAACTTGACCAACTGGAATCCGTCCGCCGGTTTGCAGACCACTTGTTTGAGCAGATTGGTCGCATCGATCGCCTGATTTTAAATGCCGGGGTCATGGTCCCGCCGTATCATTTGACGAAAGACGGCTTCGAATCCCAGTTCCAAGTCAACTACCTGAGTCACTTCTATTTGATTGAACGCTTGCTGCCGCTCCTTCAACACGGAAACGATCCACGGGTCATCTCGATTTCATCGCTCGCCGGGGAAGGTGGACTCGTCCGAACAGATATCGAACTGGAATCGATTGCCCATGTTAAAAAAGAACAATACAACCCGATGCGGTCGTACCGCGAATCGAAATTGCTACAGATGGTCCACATGCGTGAACTCGCGGACAAGTATGGGGACGATGTGACATTCGTCAGCGTCCATCCCGGCATCGTCAATACCGACTTGTTCTATCGTGGCAAGTACGGCAAAGCGATGAAGGTGCTTT
Source organism: Exiguobacterium sp. s133 (assembly GCF_018618595.1). Classification (NCBI taxonomy): domain Bacteria; kingdom Bacillati; phylum Bacillota; class Bacilli; order Caryophanales; genus Exiguobacterium; species Exiguobacterium sp. s133. Next base: position 40,101 of record NZ_JACSMK010000011.1, on the reverse strand, counting down.
TAAAGCCGATCGCTCAAATCGGTTACTGGACCGGGAAACTGTATACGCCGGAGTACGGGGCGAAAACCGCACTGTACCTCGCGACGACGAATGACCGGCTCGACAATGGCGGCTATTACGCCGATTCCGCACCACGTCTCAGTAACCCGGTCGTCGAGGATACGCGCTACCGTGAAGATGCGCGCCGTCTATCGAAAAAATGGGTCGGACTCGACTGAAGACAAAAAAAGGCCTACCGGCTCGTGGGAAGCCGGTAGATCCACGTTGTGAAGACTGGGGGTCTGATCACACTTTTAGAATACGATATTTAAAAATAAAATTGTAGAATATGAAAAAAATCACAAAATGATGCGTTTTTATGATTTTTTTTTAGCGATGCGAGCAAAACGGTTTTCTTCTGGTGCAGTTTTCGTTAGGATAAAGAAGAATTTTTGCTTACAGGAGGTACAACATGATACGACTAGCTACATCACAAGACGTTCGAAACATCGCAACACTACTCGAGCACAAGGCGCTCGCACTCCAAGCGACGGGCAGCACACAGTGGTCTGCTTACCTTGAACAAGACATCGAAACACTCGTCCAAGAGGATCTTGATGCCGGAAGACTGTTTGTTTTTGAAGAAAACGACCAGTTGCTCGGTTCCGTTGCCCTGCTTCCTTCGATGGAATGGGATCGCTCGTTATGGGCAGATACAGAAGGTCTTTATATCCACCGGATTGTCGTCAGTGATTTGGCGAAAGGACGCCGCGTCGGAAAACAACTTCTTGATTATGTAATCGAGTTGACGGATTACGAAGGGGAAACACTTCGCCTCGACTGCGTGGCGTCAAATGCATTTTTAAACGACTATTATACGTCGGTCGGTTTTACGTACCAAGGAACATATGACGGATTTTCGACATATGAGTACGAACGAATCGAAGCGACGGCATAATCGGTCATTTGTTCAAGACAAGTCGTAGCCGCTTTGTTAAGGTAAAAGAAAAGTAATTGCGAGGAGTGATAGGATGCGACTTCAGATTGGCTTCATCGGCTTCGGTAAGAGCACGACCCGTTATCATCTGCCTTATGTCATGATTGATCCCCATTTCGAGGTGACGTGGATTTATAATCGGACGGCAAAACCGGAGTTAGAGGAAAAATATATGGACAAGCTTCCCGCAGTCCAGTTCACGACGGACCTCGACAAGATGTTGTCGGACGAGAAGCTTCAAGTCGTCGTCATCAACACACCGCCTGCGACGCATTTTGCCTATGCCTTGAAGGCGTTGCAACAGCAGAAGCACGTCCTCGTCGAAAAACCTTTTACCGTCACAGAACAAGAAGCGGTGCAACTGTTTGAGGAAGCACGTAAGCAAGGCGTCAAGCTACTCGCCTATCAAAATCGGCGTTTCGATAGCGACTTTCAAGCCGTCGCCCAAGTCATTGCGTCCGGAAAGCTCGGTCGCATCGTCGAAGTCGTCTCGCATTTCGACTTGTATCGCCCGGATGCGAAGCCGGCGGATACGGCGAATGAGAACGGTGCGCTCTATAGTCTCGGCGTCCATACGATTGATCAAATCATTGCCTTGTTCGGAAGACCGAACCAAGTCGCTTATGACATCCGAACCGTCCGGGGTACTGCGATTCCGGACGATACGTTTGCGCTTGATTTTTATTATGACGATTTCAAGGCGAGTGTACGAACGAGTCATGTCGCACTGGCACCCGCTCCGCGCTGGATGATTCATGGGACGAACGGGACGTTCATCAAACAGCATGTCGATCGGCAAGAGCTTGACTTAAAAGCAGACTACTTCCCAGGGGAAGAAGGATTCGGGGAAGATTCGGAAGATGATTTCGGTCGGTTACTCTATCATGACAACCACAATCATCTTCAAAATGTCCGGATTCCGAGTCCGATCGGTGACTACGGTAAATTATATCGGGCATTTTACCGGAGTATCGTTGAAGATGCGCCTCTTCCAGTGACGGAAGAAGAAACGACGTTCGTCGCCCATGTGCTCGAACAGGCGTTCACTCAACCGTCACCGTTTATCGTCAATATTAAAAATTGAATTTCATTTAAAAAGCTACAGGGTCGCGACCGATTACTTTTCGTGCTTTAAAAGCGATTCAAGACGGATTGCGCTTTAAAACGTCTCCATGCCCGGCTTTTTGGTCACGGTATCAGCTAAAAAGCGTCATGTTTCGTTGACTCCTACGGGAAAAAGTGCGTTTTTAACGCACGTTCAGAGGCAGGCAAGACCCTGCGCGTTGGCCGCTAGGATCCAAGGAGCAACGGTTTGCGCCTCGCCCGAGGAACGCAACGAACAAAGACGCTTGATCTCCCGATAGAACTTTGTCTACAGTCTAAATCTTCTTGTTGTGCATATACAACAGGAGGATTTTTTTTGTTACAAAGAATGAAGATATTTCTATTTTTTCAGAATTTTATTTTGAAATCATGATTATTATTTCAATAACTTGGGAAAAATGGTGTATATCATCGTATTGTCATTCTGTTAAGGGGGTCTATCATGAAGAAGTTTTTCTCAAGTGTCATCGTCGCTGGTGTTCTGTTTGGCGTATTCAGTCCGTCGCTCGTCGCACATGCCGCCACGAAGCTGACCATCACGACCGCAGTCTTACGTGTCCGTGAAAAGCCGACGACCTCAAGCAAGATTCTCGGGAATGTCGTCAAAGGAAACGTCTATACGTTAAAAGGAACATCGGGAAGTTGGTACAAAATCACCTATAAATCACGGACGGGGTACATACACAAAGATTATGTGAAGACATCGACGACGTCCTCGAAATACACATCGACCGGCACGAAGTATACGACGGTCGGGACGTTAAACGTCAGAACGGGCCCGAGCACAAAATACAAATCCGTCACCCAGCTCGGTAAAGGGGTCAAAGTCGCAACGTATGGCACGTCAGGGAGCTTTACACGTATTTTGTATAGCGGGAGCTACCGCTATGTCTCGACACAGTACTTAACGAAAACGAAGCCAACGAGCAGTACGACTAAAAAATTAAATGTCCCGTACTACAATCAATACACGTTAGGCTACCCGTCAGGTTGCGAGTTCGTCTCGTTGAAGATGGCGCTCGCCTACAAGAAAAAGTCTGTTTCGGCTGCGTCGCTCTATAAACAACTACCGAAAAGCATCAGCAATGCGACCTACAAAAATGGGAAATACTACTGGGCCGATCCAGAAAAAATGTTTACGGGTGATCCGGCCGGGACGCTCTCTTACTACAAAAACTGGGGCGTCTATCCAAAAGGCATTCTCCCGCTCGCTAAAAAATACCGGAGTGGCGCCGTCGATATCTCCAAACAAGGTGTCAGTAAGATTGAACGTGAAATCCGGAGCGGGAATCCCGTCATCGTCTGGGCGACCGTTGATTTCAAAAATCCATATGGCTACTTCTCTTGGATCAAGCCGGACGGCAAAACGTTCACCGGGTACCGGAACTATCACGTCATGCTCGTGACGGGTGTTTCAAGCAGTTCGTTCTACGTGTCTGATCCGTACCGTGGGAAATACGCCGTCAGTCGCGCACAGTTCACATCTGTTTATAACACGACGGGACAATATGCGTTATCCGTTCGTTAACCGGTCTCCTGACAAACGACTTTCACCTTTTCCAAAAGGGCGGAAGTCGTTTTTTTTCGTTGAATCGTCACCTAACGTTTCCTTATTTTTGAAAAAATAAGAAAAAGGCAGAAGAAACAGGTACACTAGTACCATCTAAAATAAAGAAAGGGTGGAATGATGGAAGAACAACGAATCACCCAACTGGAACAGGAACTCGAGGCGTTGAAGTTACGTGTCGCGCAACTCGAACAGCTGCATCCTGTTCCGCATCCAACGTCGACTCCGGAGCAAAGTACGGTCGCGACACCGAAAAAAAGACCCGCCTTCGTCAAAAAAGACGACACGTTTTCACCAAAAATCAAACAAATCCGGACGCGCGATGAGTGGGAACACATGATTGCGACCATCTGGTTACCGCGCATCGCCGCAATTTTTGCCGCGATTGGGGCAATTTTCTTATTTTCTTACGCCTCGATCTCCGGCTGGGTCAATCCAGCGGTCCGAGTCGGCAGCGGAGTGCTCATCGGATTGCTCTTAATCGGAGTAGGCGAGTATCAGTATGAGAAAAAGCGACGAGAACTCGGCGTCGGGCTCGTCGCGACGGGGACCATCGTTTCTTTAGCCGCCTTGTTCGCTGGCATGGCGTTGTATCAATTCTATTCGCCGGGTCTTGCCTTCTCGCTCGAACTCGTCATTTTATTCATTACGTTCGGATTAATGTTATGGATGGCGTCACGTGTCCTCCTGATTCTCGTCTCAATCACCGGATTTTTACTCCCGTTTCTGCAACTGGCGGACGAAGCGAACGTTTCGTTGTTTTTACTGTATGAAGTGATATTGTTCGCCGCCTTGTTCTATGCCGCGGTTCGCTTAAAAACGATTCTCGGTTTCGTCGTCAGCTGGGGATTCCTGACGATCGCTCTTGTTACAGCGATGAGCATGGTCGGCTTTTCACCACCGTCCACGTCTGACGAAATCTCACTGCTTGCTGCGTCGCTCGTCAGCTACATCGGGACCGCCTTCACTGGGCAACGTCTCCGGATGAAGTGGAATTATCCGAGTTACGGGGCCGGTCTTATTGTGATTGCGAGTCTAGCCGTCATCGATTGGCAGTGGGGGACACTGATTGCCCTCGCGCTGGCAGGGCTTGCCTATAGCATCGCTAACTACTCAAAAGATGCCTGGCACAATGCAGTCGGTCACGCGACGGTGTTCTACGCGATCACGCAAATTCCCTATGACATACTCCGACTGAGCGAGCAGTTCGAAACCCTGTTGTTCGCCTGCATCCTGATCGGCCTTTGGTTCGTCAAACGCCAGCACATGCCGTACCAACGGATGATCGCTCTCGCTTTGTATGTCTACTTCATCTTCGACCAGATTACGCAGTCGGGTATGTACGCGGCAATGAACGACTCGTTTCGTCTTTCGGTCGTCGCCTTAGTACTTGCGACGAGTGGTTTAATTTATTTACTCGTGCAACAACACCGCGCGATGGTCGAGGACGGGACGTTCCAGATCAGTCTAGTTGTCGCAGCCGTCGGCGTCCTGACGACGTATACGTTACTCGTCATGGAACTGCCGTTTTATGACGGACTCGACGAAACGAATCGCAGTACGACATTATCGGTTGCCTACATTTTACTTGCCTTGCTTCTCGTCACGATTGGTCGGATCCGTAATTTGTCCGTCTGGCGATTATCCGGTCTGCTGCTACTTAGCGTCAGTGCGATTAAGCTGTTAGTGTTTGATTTATCGTTCTTGACGCTCGTCCAAAAAGCGTTTGTCTTTATCGGGTTTGCAATCGTAGCGTTCATCATTTCACGGACGTATTTTAAAAAGCGAAAAAACAACTAAATGAGCAAAAACCCGTCCTGATGACGCTCGTCAGGACGGGTTTTTCATGTTAGCTCTAAATTTATATTGATAACGATTATCATTATCGTCTATACTAACAACTGAACTTACTTAACGATTTGGGGGAAATGAATCATGTCACATAAGAAAATCCTTACGGCGAGCGTCTTGTCACTCGCGACCTTGTTAGCTGCTTGCGGGGAACAAGAAACAGCGACAAAAGCGACACCGAAAACAGCGGACGGCCAATTCGATCAGGTCGTCGCCGATTACCGCGATTATGCGATCAATGAACTCGATGCCTTCACGAATAAAACAGAAGCCTTCACGACGGCCGTCAAGGAAGGGGACCTTGAAAAAGCGAAAGCGCTCTATGCACCGGCGCGGATGCACTATGAACGGGCGGAACCGATCGCGGAAGTTTTCGGTGACCTCGATCCGAAAATCGATGCCCGTGCAGGTGACGTCAAGGAATCCGAGTGGGGCGGTTATCACCGGATCGAACAAGGCTTGTTCGAAAAGGGAACAACAAAAGGGTATGAGCAATACGCGGAGCAATTGATGCAGGACGTCCACCTCTTGCGTGCAAAAGTCGAAACAGTCGACGTGACACCGGAGCTTCTCGTGACGGGGGCAACGGATTTATTGAATGAAGTCTCGACTTCGAAAGTGACAGGCGAAGAAGACCGCTATTCACATACCGATCTTTATGATTTTGCAGCGAACGTCCAAGGGGCGGAAAAAATTTATCAGTTATTGAACCCGAGCCTGATGAAACAAGACGACGCATTGTCAAAAGAGATCGCAGCGCGCTTTGAAGACGTCAATGCCTTGTTAGAAGCGAAGAAAACGGAAAAGGGGTACGTCCTCTATACGGACTTATCAAAAACCGACGTTAAACAGTTGAGTCAAGCCATTAACGAACTGGCAGAACCGCTGTCGAAGATGGGCATCGTACTGGAGGGATAATCATGACACGACCAACATTAGAGGCTGGCATGACGCGGCGTGATGTCTTAAAAGTCGCCGGCCTGACCGGTCTCGGTGCAGCTTTTTATGCAAGTGGTGTCGAACGCTTCTTACCGCGCGCCTTGACGGCTAAGGCGTCCGATCAAGTCCCGTTTTACGGCACCTATCAAGCGGGCATCATGACGCCGGCCCAAAATCATGTCCAACTCGTCGCTTTTGACGTCAAGACGGATCGCCGCGACGAGCTGATTGATTTATTGAAGCGCTGGACGCGGGCTTGCGCGCGCTTATCAGCAGGACTATCGCTCGGCGAAACAGATAGTGCCTACATCCCACCGGACGACACCGGTGAAGCAGAGGGGTTATCTGCAAGTCACTTGACGTTCACGTTCGGTTGCGGAATTAGTTTATTTGAAGGGGATCGTTTCGGCATCGGCCATAAACGCCCGGCACTCTTACGAGATTTACCGACGTTTGATTTGGACCAGCTCGATGAGAAATGGTCCGGCGGGGACTTGATTGTCCAAATTTGTGCGGACGACCAGCAAGTCGTCTTCCACGCGTTACGCAACTTGACCCGAATCGGACGGGGGGTCGTCAAGATTCGCTGGACGCAAGCCGGTTTCCAGCGGTCGAAAGTGGCAGATGCGACAGGCGGGACACCGCGGAACTTGTTCGGATTCAAAGATGGGACAGGCAATCCTGACGTGACGAAAGCGGCGACGCGGGAGAATACGCTGTTTTATCAATGGCGTGATGGTTCACCTTGGCTGACGAACGGGACGTTTCTCGTCGTTCGCCGGATTCAGATGCACCTTGAAGTCTGGGACCGGACGATTTTGAAGGAGCAGGAGCGGACATTCGGGCGTGAACGGGCGTCCGGGGCACCACTCGGTTCAAAAGATGAGTTCGCGTTCGTTACACCGACGAAACGGATCGCACGGGGGGAAGCAGAACTACCGGCAGACTCGCATACAGCAGTCGCGCATGGTGAAGGAAAGGTGCAACTGCTCCGACGCTCCTACTCCTACCAGGATGGCGTTGATGAGACGACAGGCGCATTAGACGCCGGTCTGTTGTTCCTCTCGTATCAGCGATCGCCGGAGCAGTTCATCACGATCCAAGAACGGCTCGCAACTTCTGACCGGATGAATGAATACATTACTCATCGTGGAAGCGCGCTGTTCGCGTGTTTCGGCGGCATTCAAAAAGGAGGTTACATCGGTGATGCGCTCTTTGCTTAAAGCTGCCTTACTCGTGTTCCTTATATGTAGCACGCTCATCCCCCATGCGGGTGCAGAGGCGAAAACCGATGCCCTTTACGTGTCGATTGGTCAAGCCATCTCAGCCGTGAAGGCGGAAGATCGCGATGCACTTTCAAAACGAATCGCGACGTTAGCTAAACAATCAAAGGAACTGGCTGACTCAGATGAAAAAGCCGTCATCTTAAAGCGTTTATCGACGCTGAAACAACATCAGGATGCGTCGTTCGCGACGATCAGTGCGGACTTGACGGCACTGTCGACGGCCGTCCGGACGCTCGAAGAAACAATGCGTCCCGCGCAGGATTCGACGGCCCGGACCCGTCTGCTTGATTTGCATGAAGTGACCAAGCAAATGCGGCAAGCGGATGCGGGTGAGCGAAAGACACTCGAACAGACCTTGTTAAAGGAATGGACGGCCCGTGAGAGCGTCGTCCGGGAAGAAAGCATCGGTCACTACGGAAAAGTCGAGATGGCGTTATCTGCGATTCGCATCGCACAAGCGCGCCAGACATTCGACCAGACGGAATGGAACGAGGCCCTCGACCAGTTTGATACAAGCATCGACTCATTCGTCGAAGGGGACATCGTCAAGACGGCATCAGTCGAATTGACCGATTTGATCCGTTTACTCGATCAGGCGTCGGATGCGCTCGTTGCAAAAGACCTTGACGGGGCCCGGTCGACTTTGACGACGTTCATCGCCCAGTGGCCGAGCGGAGAAGGGGCGGTCCGGACACGAGACAGTGCTTTATATACGCAAGTCGAGACGGACGTCCCCTTATTGCTCGCCCGCTTAAACGGGGAGACGCGGAACGCGACAATCACTTCGTTACAGGAATTAAGCGCATCGCTCGGACAACTGACCGACCAGACGAGCTATACGTTCGTCGACGCGATGCTCGTCATGGTCCGGGAAGGACTTGAAGCGTTGCTGATTATCAGTGCGCTCGTCGCCTTAACACGTAAAGCGAATTTACGGGGGGAACGGCACATCTGGTTCGGAGCCGTCCTCGGGCTTTTAGCGAGTGGTCTGCTTGCGCTAATCATTCAATTTTTCTTCTCGACCGCGCTCGCAAGTGTCGGACGAGAGCAAATTGAAGGATGGACCGGCTTGTTCGCCGTTCTCGTGATGTTACTGGTCGGAAATTGGTTACATTCGAAAACGGCCATTACTTCCCGTCAGACGCAACTCGTGTCCGACCTATCGCGGACTTCACTCTTCATCGTCAGTTTCTTGACGATTTTCCGGGAAGGTGCGGAGACATTACTCTTTTACGTCGGGATGGCACCGGCGATGACGCCACTCGCCTTAGGTGGAGGCATTTTGGCAGCTGTTCTCTTGATCGGACTCGTGTCAATTGCAGTCATCTATTTCGGTGTCCGTTTGCCGATTCGCCGTCTATTCTTAGGCGCGACCATCTTAATCTATATGATGGCCTTTAAGATACTCGGTGTAAGTCTACATGCGCTCCAACTGACAGGTGTATTGCCTGTCCATCCACTTGCGCTGCCGCCCGTCGCCTGGATCGGATTTTATCCGACGATTGAAACCGTGGTGCCGCAAGTGCTGGTAGGTCTCATCATCATCCTGACCGTACTTCGTAAACAACGACGCGGCACGTCACTAAAGAAAGTTTCATAAGCAGTTTTTGAAATCCATGTTTTATTCATTATGTTTCGGGAATAACTTTATATTGAGACAGCCAACTGAGGCTTAGTATGAAGGAGATGAACGAACATGATTGAAACACGTATTGTCCGTGACATGACTGGCGTCGATGCAGAAATAACGAGTTTAAAGTCAGGCGGGTATTCAAATAAACAAATTTATATTTTTGCAAAAGACGAGGAACTGGCAGAACGGATTGCGAACGATACACAGACGCTTGCTTACCGCGTTACGAAAAAATCTTTTTTTGAAACATTGATGGCGACCGTCCGTAGTAATCGAAAAGATCGTATCGCCCAACTATCTGAACTTGGCATGACGAAAGATGTTGCAGAAAGTTTGGAAGATGAAGTCCGCCATGGCCATATCGTCATTGTCGGATCAAAGTCAGACTTAATCAACCCGGCCTATGCCGCATCTTACGTCGCAGATGAATCGAAAGATTATGGAGCGGGTGTACCGAAGCTTGAAGAAGAGGAAACGACGACAACCTTGCCTGCCGACCAAAATGTGAAGCTCAAAAACGACTAAACAGTCAAAAGACGCATTTGCGATTGCAAATGCGTCTTTTTTTGTCCTATACGACTTAACGAGAAGGCTCGATCGGATTTAAGGGAGTGGAGTGAGAATCAAGTCGTGGTCGCACGACCCGTATTTCTTCATCCGTTTGAAATAGCTGTTCTAGTAAAACGATATGATTGCGTGTCTTAAGTCGTTTCCACTTGCGTTCATTGCGTTTTTTCGACTGTAACATCTAGCACCACCTCCGATTAGTCTGACTACAGAATGGAACTAATCAAAAGATTCCCTTACATAACTTTCCTTAAACGTACGCTTTTGACATTTTTTCTCGGAACGCATCAATCTCTGCAAGGGCGACCGTATCGCGTTCGACGTCCCCCGGTGCATTCCCTTCCGCGAGGATCGCCGTTTCAAGATGGGCTCCTAAAAAGGTCGCGATATGCTCGAACTGTGTCACAAGGGCGCGTCCTTTTTCTTTCGGATCATCGCCGCCGACAGCAATCAGGTGGAATCGCTTGCCTTGCATCCGCTCACGGAAACGTAAGTCTTCATCACGCAACGATTCACTGAAGCGGTCGATGAAGAGCTTCATCTTCGTGGACATCGAATACCAGTAGATCGGCGTAATGAACACGATGTCGTCATGCTCGAGCATTTCTTCCACGATCCGCCGGTAATCATCGCCAATCGGTAAGAACCCACCATGATGCCGCCGGTCTTCCACAGGTTGAATCATCGTGTTGGCTAAATCGACCGACACATGAGGAATGCCCTCGAATGCGCGGACACCGAGCCATTCACTGTTCCCTTTTCTAGAACTGCCGTAAATCGTATACATCTTCGTTTCATCTCCTTTATTAATCGCTATTTGTCCATTGTAAGACAAAGGAAACGTTGAAATAAACTGATTTGCTTCTAAGAATGGTTTTGAAAACCGGGATTGCGGAAAAAGACTATCAGCACACCAGGAAAAGAGGAGGATACGTCTGATGGAAAGAAGTATTTTGATTGCTTTAGAAAAACACCTTTATGTGATGCACCATGATTTAGACGGTCTCGCTCGTCTCATCACGAAAAAGTTCGTTCATCTCAGTCAAGTCGCAGCGTCCGTCGAACATTTTCGTCGGATGAGCTTTGATATCTATAAATCACGGGAATCGTTGGCTCAAATTTCGCCGCAAGTCCTCTATGAGACGGCACTTGATTATGAGGACTGGCTTGAAGAGGAGTTTGATCAAATCCCACCGAGCTGGATGCTCAGCCGTGATGAGGAACTAGCACTTGATCAACTTTGGTGGTTTGAATTTTTCCGGATTCAAGCTGAACTCGAGGAATGGCTCAGCCTGTACTTAATTCGTCGAATCCGTGAAGACATTCGGTATGTACCCCCTGTCATTGAAAAGAACGCCTATGCATTATCGGACGACGCCCGTCATGTCTTTTGGCGTTTGTTGCAACGGTCCGTTGCCAAACCTTCGTCGAAAATCAAAGCGAATCAACTGTCCTGTCGAATGGGCATCGCAGAAATCGCCCGCTGTGCCCGCTTGAACGAAGAACGGACGGAGCAGGCGATCGACGAATTGACGGCCCGGGGAATCATCTCGATTGTCGAGGAAAATGAAAAAATGAAGCTACATGTTCGTTTACAGGTGATTTAATGTGATGAAGCGTTCAATCATTCGTTCATCTCGTCGTGCTGAAGGACCAATCCAAATCAAATGACCCGGACTTTTCGATTCGATGAACTGGGCATGGGGGATCAGACGCTGCGTATAGCGGGCATGCTCGAACGGGACAGCGCGATCGGCTTGTGAATGGACGATTAGGACTGGGCAGCTGACCGTTTCGAGTGTCTGTCGCTCAAGCTGCTGAGTGATGTCGAACAAGACGCCGCGCCCGGGACCGTTCTGTAGTCCGACGGCATACAATAAGCGTTCATCCTCATGCGTCAAGAGTGACCGAATGTCACTACGTTGCAACAGGCTCGTCATTTCGACCATCCGGACGGACGCCTCTTCAGGAAATTTTTTTAACTTATCTTTAACATACGTCCATAATACCCACTGAATGAAGTGGAGTGGACGTTGCAAGAGCGGTTGAATCAATACGTTCTGGTATGGAAGTGAAATTTGATGAGACATCGCACACGCTAAAACGAGTGAGCAAGCAGCATCGTTTTGGCTCGCTAGGGCGATTGCTGTCGGACCGCCTGCTGAGATACCGTAGATGGTATAGCGCGTAAAACCACGTGCTTGCATCCAACCTTTATAGAACGTAGCTAGCTCGACAGGAGACTCCGCTAACCGCAGCGGGGTTTTTCCGTATCCGGGACGTGACGGGACAATCACGCGGTACCCGGCTTGAATTAATTTTTCGACATGATAGATTTCCCGGTAATCGGACTGTGTACCGTGGATTAACAAAATGATGGGACCTGTTCCGCTATCCCGGTAATCAAATTGTTGTTCCTTCCATTCACCAATCAAATGCATCCAAATTCTCCTAACGATATAAATTTTACCAATTTATTGTTAATATTATTATTTATTTACGGTATACTCGAAGTATAATCAAATACCGTAACGATAGGAAATGAGGATGTACCGTGCCTACTGAAAAATTATCAAACCGTGATCGCTTACTGGCTGTTCGGGATATTTTTGAAAAATACTCGGACGAAGAGGAGACCTTGACGTTAGAAGACTTGAGTATCGCTTTATCAAAACGAGGATTGATTGAAAAATTATCACGAAAATCGCTGAAGGACGATATTGAGGCCCTCGCGAAAGCAGGGTTTGATGTCGTCAAAGAAGAGACGAAAAATGGACTGGCGACGCCATATCATCTCGTCAGCCGGCGGTTTGAGCATCACCAGTTGCGTTTACTCGTCGACGCGATTGCAAGTGCGAAATTCATTTCGGAAAGTGAGACGAAGGCGCTTGTTCGAACGATTCAATCATTGACGAGCGAGCGGTTGGCGAAGACGTTGAACCCCGTCATCCATACGGTAAAAAAACCAAAAGGAATGATTCCGTTCTCGATCGATACGATTCAAAAGGCGATTACGGAACAAGAAATCATCAGCTTTCAGTACCAAGGGAAGTTTAATGAACGGACGCGGAAGTTCGAGCTCCGCCGAGATGGTGATTTTTATCTCGTCACACCAGCGCACCTAATTGTCGATAACGGGAACTATTACTTAATAGGTCGTGATGAACGTGTCCAGCAGATTCGGACATATCGTGTCGACCGGATCGTCCAGTGCAGTGTATTCGAACCGGCAGAGACTCCGGTCGAGGTGGATCCTTCCTACTTGAGTAACATGTTCAACATGTACGGAGGGGAAGATGAGCAACTGACGTTAAAATTTCACGAAAGCGTCATGCCGACGGTCGTCGATCGATTCGGGACGGATATCCGCTGTCGACGAATCGACGAGGAATGGTTCGAGGTTAAAGTCAGTGCCCTCTTCTCGGAAGGCTTCATGATATGGTTGATTCAATTTGCTAACCAAGCTGAAATCATCGAACCGAGCATCCGTCGTGAAACCTTTAAAGAGAAGGTCCTTCAGTTGGCGCGAATCTATCAGGAAAGTTCTGTTGTAAACTAACGCTGCGAAAAGTGTCCTTGCAAGTGAAAGGACACTTTTTGTCGTTTTTTGTCGTATATTCATATTTGAATATTTTCGCGTATCTTTTCCGTCTACTATTAAGGGTATCTGATACTTATGTAGGAGGAACGTCATGCAACAGATGGAAAATCGCCGTACACGGGGCTGGATGGATGGACTATTGTATCTATTCTTCGTCTGTCTATCCTATACTTCCTGGTACTTATTGTTTATTTTCGCTTTTAACTTACTTTTTGCGGAAGAACTATTAGAAACGATGGATATCGTCATTTTTGGTTTTAGTCCACTCTTTGCACTAGCCATTACAGTCTTTTCGATTCGTCTCTTTAAACGTCGTGGTCAACTCAAACATATCCCGGTAATTCTTGTCGTCTATTCGCTTGCAACGAGTATTTTACTGTATTATTCAATCGCTTATTCGGTCTTACCACGGCTGTAACGAGACTTGCATCATCCCGTTATTTGGAATATGCTACGCTTATAGCTCATGCCAATAAGGGGGGATACCATGAACACACAGTATATCCTCGACTGGATGCCGTTAGTGCTTCCTGTCGGTGCAATCGTCTTTATCGTCGTCATCGCACGTAAAGCATCGAAAATTGATTCAACTAAATGAAAAATCTCCATCTCTGTTACAGAGATGGAGATTTTTTTTATTGTTCAATACGTTCCCGAACCTGACGACGGAAAACTTGTAAATCATAGGCGGGTTCACTTTGACTAAACTCGATTCCGTCGATCAAGCGGGCATTGCGTTCGACTTCCGGGAAGGTGATTCGCTCAAGCCATTCGTATGTCGTCTCATCGCGTTTGCGTGGAAAGGCTTGCTCCAATTGCGAGGCGAGTTGGAGCAACGGATGCTGACTGTGCTTTTTCGCGACCTTCGTCCGCTTTTTGGCGGTTGGTCGGACGATCTCGTCCTGCTCCACCGTGACGACGCGTCGTTTACGGAGGAAATAGAACATCAGTCCGACGACGAGGAGAGCCAGTCCGAGGGCGGCATAATTAAACACCTGGACCGTCGCGGCGTTCATTGCCCCTTGTTTGATGGGTTCGACCGCTTCCATGTTGCCGAGGTTTGCACCAGTCTGCATTTTTTCATCGACCTTTTCCGAAAGCGGAATCGTCCACGTAAAGAGTGAACCGAATATCTCGAAGGCGGGGCGCATTAAATTTGCGACGGATCCGAACAATGCTTCCTTCATCAGGCGAAGAAGGAAAACGAGCAAAAAGCTAAGTCCGAAGGCGAGCGTGACGCTCGTCAAAATCCGGCGCCACTCGACGAAATGTCGCTTTAAGAATGGCGTCAGGACGAGTAGACCAAGCAAGACATAGGCGAGGAGCGGTGGTGTCAGTCCGGGGTACAAGAAACAAATCCCGACGAAGACAGCACCCGTCAAAGCAAAGCGGTACTCGAGTTCGATCGTCTCGAGGAAGGCACCGATCGCAGTCGCTAACAATAAGAAGATGCTGATCAATGGTGATACATAAAACAGGGCGAGCGCAGCAATCACTTGCAGAAGAATCCGGACTTTCCGAACGGGTAGGACGGCAAGCAGCGCAAAGGCAAGCAACGGGAGTGCCATCGTCTGTAAGAGACTGATGATGAGTAACCACCAAAGCAACATCATGCGCTCACCTCCTTTTGCCGATGACCGAGGTGGATCGCGGCAGTCGTCGACGGGACGGCCCGTTGGAGACGTTTCATGAAGTAGCGGCGCTCAAGCGGTAAGTCGTACTCTGACAGGCGCGCCAAACACTCCATCGTCCGTAAAAACTGTTCCTTTCCTTTTCCGGACGGAACATGATACCACTGACCATCCCGATTGACCATCGAAATCCAAAGACTGTAAGAGGCACCTTGTTTTTCAAGTTCCCGGATGATTGTCGCACCACGGGACAGCAGTTTTTCAAAGTCACTCCGTAAGGACAATCCGTCACCGGACAGACCGTCGATGATGACGGCATAATCATGATTCCGGACACGGTCGTATTGATAGGAATAGAGTTCGCTCGTCTTCGCATATGCTGACCAGTAAATTGTCTTGGCGTCTCCCGCATAAGGGACGACGGAATGAAAGCTCGATCGGTCCGAGAACGGGCTCGACCGATCAACCGTCTCACCGGGGATTTGCCGTTCGTTCCATTCGACGGAAGCAGGGGCGAAGTCCGGGAAGACATGCCCGAGTTGTTGAATCGGTAATGTCAAGTAGACCGTCATCGTATGGAACGGATCTGAAATCATCACATCGAACGACTGAATCCGAATCGTTCCGCGATGTGCGGCGATGACGTCAATTTCGAACGGAACGATTTGATTTTTACCGACGAACAGATGATGCCGCCAAAATTGACTGCCTGCACCATCGATTCGGACCTGATCCCCGAGCAAGCCGGATACAGTGAGTTTACCGAGCGGAAACCTTGCCCGGTTTTCTAAAGCAAACGGGATGGCGAGTTCATCGTCACGAAAGGCACGTGTCGTTTCGACCAGTCGGACGTCGATCTGATTAGCTAAGTATTCGAGACACTTCGGCATATACCAGCCGTAGAGGACATAGGCGACGAATAGACTGGCGAGGACGAGTGAACCATATAGGGCGCAAAAGACACCACTTACCCCGACGAGAAATAAGAAGATGGGATGGAATGCTTTAGGTGTAATCAATTGCATGGTTACACCTCAGTCGGTACAGTCAAAGATTCAAGGGTTTGTTTGACGAGTCGTTCATTCGTCATCTTTAACGTCGCTTCAAGGGTCAAGACGAGACGGTGGGCGAGCAAGGGGGTGGCCAAGCTCTTGATATCTTCCGGCGTCACGTAATTCCGCTCATGCATCCAGGCGCGTGCTTTTGCCGCTTTCAGCAAGGCGAGCGTCGCCCGCGGACTTGGACCGATTTCGATGTCACGGTGCGCTCGTAGGGCGTCACATACATCAAGGAGGTAGTCCTCGACCGTATCTTCGATGGTTACGGCTGCGACTTCCTGTTTCCAGGCGTTCAATTGCTCGAGTGGGAGATGAAGATCCATCGCCTCGAGATGCGCGCCCCGCAAAAGTGCTTTTTCAGCAGTCCGGTCGAGCGGCGTGAACGAAAGTTTGAACAGAAAACGATCGAGCTGAGCTTGAGGCAACGGGAACGTTCCTTGTCCATCGAACGGGTTTTGTGTCGCGATGACAAAAAAGTGTTGCGGTAACGTATAGGACGTGTCACCGATTGTGACTTGTGCTTCCGCCATCGCTTCAAGGAGCGCTGACTGGGTGCGCGGGGTCGTCCGGTTGATTTCATCGACGAGGACGATGTTGGCGAACAGAGGACCGAATCGTTGTTCGAATGAGCCGGTCAACGGATTGAACAACTCCATTCCGAGTAAATCGGTCGGTAGCGTGTCGGCTGTACACTGGACACGGGAAAACTTCGCATCGAGCGACTGCGCCAATGCCTTAGCGAGTGTCGTCTTGCCGGTACCCGGTCGATCTTCCAGTAAGACATGTCCTTCGGCGAGCATGCCGATCAACAGATGATCGATGACATGGTCCTGCCCGAGGACGGATTGTTTTAAGGATGTACGTAGTTGTTGAAACATAAAATAATTCCCCCTTGTTTTCTTCTTCTCACTAAAGTGTACGAAAATTCAGATAAAACCGCCAGTAATTCTCGATATTCCTTCTAAATAATTCCATTAATCCGTAAAAAAGCAGACACGCTGTGTCTGCTTCCTGCGTCAATCCTCAAACAGTTCATCCATCAACTGGTCGATTTCCTGGCGACGCGCCACCGTCTCGGTACGTAAAATCCGGATCGAGCGCCCTTGCCATTCCAGCCGATCGCCGACTTCTGCTGCGACCGGCAGTCGTTCTCGCGGGAGTTGAATCGTTTCCCGTGCTTCCGTCTCACACAAGGCGAATGCCTCCTCAAAAGCTGTGACCGTCATCTTCATCGTCATGCCTCCTTAGTTCGGACGGAAGTCTTTGCGACTTGTGACGGTAATCGCCATCCCATCCGATGTGTATTCAATCGTCCCCATCCGGTCCGTCCGGTCGATTGTGATGCTCTCTGCTGCTAAGGCATTCATGACTATCGGCCGGGGATGGTTGTAGGCATTTCCTTCTCCCGCTGAAATTAAGGCACGTTCAGGGTGGACCGCTTGCAGAAATGGAATCGACGACGATGTATCGGCACCGTGATGACCAATCTTTAAGACATCTGCCTTGACGTCAATTCCGGCTGTTAGTAATTGTTGCTCCGTCCGAGTCGGCGCGTCCCCCATGAAGAGGAACGTATTCTCCTCGTGCGTCATCTTCAGGACGGCACTCCAACTGTTTAAATCACGGGTCCCGTCCGTCAAAGGAGCGATGATCTCAAAATCGGCTGATTCACTCGGAATGACGACGCCGGCTTTCGCCGTTTTGATTGTCACCCCTTCATTTTTAACAGCAAGCAAAAAGTCACGATAGGTATCGGTCGTGTGATTGACACGCGGGGCGTAGACTTGGTCGACATCAAATGCTTCAAGGACGGTGTCGAGTCCGCCGATGTGATCGGCGTCAGGGTGGGTCGCGATGACGGCTGTTATGCGTCTCACCCCAAGCGCTTTTAAGTAGCGGACAACGTCATCTCCTTTCCCATTGTTGCCACCATCAATCAAAATCGCGTCCGTCTTCGTCCGGATGAAGGTGCTGTCACCTTGTCCGACATCAAATCCGTATACCGAGACCGTCGTTTCGGCGCGGTCGGTGCGTAGCGCTTCGTCCTCCCGCGTCATATAGAAAATGATGATGAGACCGAGGGCGAGCAGAATCGTCGAAGCCCATTTCATCGTCTAACCTCACTCTTTTCAAATTGATAGAGCATCCCGTTGCGCGGGTGACGGAAGCGGGGGCCGGTGTAACCACGTTTTTTCAGTGCCGTGCGCATCAATAACATCATTCCGCCGTGACCGACGAGGAGAACGCGTTCATTATTCTCGAACGCCAATTGATTCAACAACACTTCAATGCGTTGGTTGGCATCTTTAATCTGCGCCTGAATCCGTTTGCTGAACGGAGCGACAAGCCGACCGATGATCGCCCAGGCGAGGAAGGGGAGGCGAATCCGGGAATTGATTGTCGGGAACGGCACTTCCCGTAAAAGGTCGGTCACGATGATCTCATCCTCATAGACACTCTCCGCTGTCTGGATCGCCCGCGGCATACTGCTCGCATAACAGATCGTCCAGTCCGTCTGTCCGAGTTCGACCGGTTTGACATCGATCGCCGAGCTATCGTACCGTTCAATCCAAGCTTCGATATCGGAAGCGCTAATCCAACCTTTCGTCGGATATCCTTCTGTGACCCGGTGGTGTCTGACTAATCCAATCGTTTTCATTTTTGTTCGACGGTCTTTCTGGTAAAGCCAGGAAGCCGTCTCACCTCACTTTCTTTCTCGTTCTATAATACGAAGCGAATGGCGATTCCGCAGAGGAGTGCGCTCAAAATACTAAGTAAACTGCCGATGATATAATATTCCGCAAAACGGCGGTCTTCAAACTGCTTGAACCGCGCCAATGCTTTGAGAGCGATGATGAAGCCGATTGCACCAACCGCATTGACGGCGACGAGAATAACGATGATTGCCCGCTCGACGAGACCGATATAGCGACCAACGCCATTAATCTCTGTCGTGTAACTGCGGGCCGAATCCTCAACCTCGTGGGTGACGGAACGGCTGATCCCGTTCAATTGTTCCTTACGAGTCACTTTCCGCTCGAAATGGGATTCAATCAATCGGGGAGCGAACGGTAGCAGCAAGGGGGCGATGCCGCGTCCGACCAGTTCCGTCGCAACCAGGCTCCACATGATGATCCAAAGCACTTGGAAGGAGAGGGTGATAGCACTTGGCCAACTGATTGGGAACATCACCGCAATCAGACCAATGATGATGCCGATATGTAACAGTTGATCAATCCAAAAAGCCGGTGCCGGTTTGATGATCCGCTTAAGTTGCGAGCGGTCAATGACGGCGTGTGATCCGATAATCGCACTGAAGAGATACAGGGCACTTGCGAGCTCGAATTGTCCGGTCAGGTAAAAATAACTTAAGACAGCCGCTGTACAGAGGCTATGTATCCCGAGATGGACGAGCAGGGGGCGAAGCTTCCGGTGCTTGTGCTCCGCGATCCGTTTACCTTGCAGCGGGAAATCGGCAATGAGATGGGCAATCAGAAGGCTCAACAGTAAATTCATCCAATCGCCTCCCAGACCTGGAGTTGCTCGAGCGCTTGTATAAAAGCCGTTTCGAGTTGCTTCCGTTGTTTACGTTGCGAGCGGGCAACAAGTTTCGCGACGTTAATTCGGGCATCTTTTTCTTGAAAACCCATTTTTAGTCCGATTTCTTCATACGTTGCGTCCGGGAATCGGTCCATCAGTGTATGGAGCTCGACTTGACGATCTGTTTTCCCAAAATAAGCGGGATACAGCATATCGACATAGCCTGTTAGTAAAGCAGCCGGGAAATAAGGGGGGCCGGCGAAAACGATTTGATTGTCTGATTTTTTGGCCGCCTCTTGCGCTTGGAAGGCAAAAATGATGGCGCTACCGTTCGCTTCGTCGGCTTCTGTCGTCGAAAGCGTTTCATATTGACCAAATCCGACGCCGACATAACCGTCGAGCGGACTATTAACGAGTTCGAGTAAAACAGGATAACAGATTGGGTAGCTTTGGAAAACACCGAGTAAGCTGTCTCCAGACTTGATTTGAAATGGGACGAGTGCGTCTTTAAACTGATCATTTAATTGCTCCGCTAACGTCCGGAGTGTCTGCAATAATTCTTCTTTGTGCGGAAAAGTGCGTGAGTTTTTGACGTCAAATGAAATGGCGACGGCTTGCATCAAATTCCTCCTTTGTTACTGATAATCCGGTTACAACCGTAATGTTACCGACATAAAGGTAACAAGTGATTTGTTACTGTATTTAGAGTAACAGGGGTGGATGTAAAAAACAAAGGGGCAAACTGACTATTTTTTATGGGGGACATGCAAAAAAATTATTTTTTTGTTAGTTAACATAACATATATTATCAATAGTTAAATAATCTTGTCTCATAAGTAAGGTAAACTCAATATAGTGAGACAAAACAAAAAACACGACATTAGCCGTGTTTGCGACAATCATATGGTTGATTACGTTCCAACCGATGAATGAGCCGATCAAGAAAAATATGATGCCGGCGTTCGAGCTGTGTGATGCGATCAAGCGGCAACCAGGCGAAATGGAAAAAATCACCGCAATCTTGACCGTCACCCGCAACACAATGCGTCCATCTGTTTTCTTGGCATTCGATATGGGCATGATAGAAATACGTGTAATGGACCCGCATCCGCTCTGGGTAACGCATCTCTTCTTCGCCAACGTATTGAACGGTCGCAAGTGATAGACCACTTTCTTCCAACGTCTCGCGGACGGCTGCTTCCTTGGCGATTTCTGCGTCTTCAATCGTCCCGGCAGGAATCTGCCAGTCACTATCTGGAGCTGATTGTGGATGAAAAACAAGTAGTTCCCATCCCTCTGGTTGTTCCCGTGTGATATAGATTGCTACTTTTTCGCGTCGTCTGAATTTCATCTTCATCACCTCTCCAGTTAGGCAGATGGCACAAAAGCAGCTAAGGACGGATCCGTAGCTGCTTGAGAAATACATATAAGCTACGCTTCGAACCGCTTCGCGTCTGATGTGACATGCTTGACCTGACCATTTTCTTTTATTGTAGCGGTTATTGGTCACTCTTTCAATTTGTAAACTAAAGATTCACCGATAATTTGTGGAAATAATCTAAAAAAATGATTAAAAAGACGACATTTCCTACAAAAAGACAGAAAAAAAGACGTCCCCCACGCTTCATCGTGAGGGACGTCTGACCGTCAAACGGTATACCAGTCAACGAGTGGACCGAATTTTTCTTCATCATACGCAAACGAACCATTCGATAAGCGATCGAGATAAGACAAGGAACCGATTTGAATCGATTTTGCCTGCTCTTTTCCGATTAAAAGGAGTTCTTTTTGATTCGTGACATCAAGTAACGCCGCTACCTGATGCGGTTTTGATTTTAAATCACGCAACAATTGCTGACCACGTAAGGCACGATTCGTGATTTGGAACTGATCCGAAAGGCGCATCTTCTTCAAGGCACCCCGCTGTGTCAGTAAGACGATATTCGGTGCTTGCATAAAGGCAATCGCCCCTGCGACGACATCATCATCCTTCAGGTTGATGGCTTTGACACCTGCTGCCCGAACGCCGACGACCGGTACATCGTCTTCCGTGAACCAAAGACCAAAGCCGTTTTGCGTTGCGAGGAACAATTGTTTCTCGCCAGTTGAGACCGCAGCATAGAGGACCTCGTCATCTGCTTTTAAGCGGACGCCTTGCAATGGTTTCGACTTCCGCTGGGCATTGTAATCGCTCAGTTTCGATCGTTTGACCATTCCTTGGCGAGTGACGAACAGACAATGTGACGTTTCGTCGAACGTCCGGACGAGATCAATCGAGAGGACACGGTCGCCCGGTTCGAGTGGTACGAGATTGGCGACGTGTTGTCCGCCATCCTTCCATTTCGTATCTGGGAGCTGATGGACCGGAATCAATAAGTAATTACCGCGTATCGTCCAGACGATGACGTGATCGGTCGTCATCGCTTGCCCTTGATAGAGCAGACGATCCTGTTCCTTCATCTCCGGGAGGTCGTTCGAGGCACCGAATGACCGGAGCGACGAGCGTTTGATGTAGCCGTTTTTCGACATGAAGACCATCGTTTCTTCGACAGCGATCATGACTTCCGTCTTCAGTTTCAGTTCTTCGACCTCAGCTTCGACGGTCGAACGGCGTTCATCCGCGACTTGATCCTTTAAGATGCTCAATTCTTTAATGATGAGGCGGTTCCGCGTCTTCTCATCGTTCAAGATTTTCTCGAGACGCGTGACTTCCTTCTCGAGTTTTTCAGCCTCTTCCTGCAATTCGACGATGTCCGTATTTGTCAGGCGATACAGTTGGAGCATGACGACGGCTTCCGCTTGGCGGTCCGAGAAAGAGAACCGTTCAATCAGGTTCTCTTTTGCTTCCGCTTTGTTCGTCGCAGCCCGAATCAGACGAAGTGTCTCATCGAGGACGGAAATCGCTGTCATCAAGGCAGAAACGACTTCCTGGCGGCGTTTCGCTTGATCGAGATCAAACGTTGTCCGGCGGATGACGACTTCCTTGACGTGGCTTAAATAAGCATCCAGTAAGGCGAGCACACCCATTTGACGCGGTGTCCGCTCATGGATGGCGACCATATTGTAGTTATAGGCGACTTGGAGGTCGGTTTGTTTGAGGTAAAAATGTAAAATCCCCTCTGCATCAGCCTCTTTTTTCAGTTCGATGACGACACGCAGTCCATCCCGGTCCGTTTCATCGCGGACATCAGCCACTCCTTCGACTTTACGGTCGAGGCGTAATTCTTCCATCCGTTTGACGAGATTTGCTTTGTTGACTTCGTATGGCAGTTCCGTGATGACGATTTGCTGACGTCCCCCGCGGAGTGTCTCGATTGTCGCCCGCGACCGGATGATGACTTTCCCGCGTCCTGTTTCGAACGCTTTTTTGATCCCGTCGAGCCCTTGCACGACGCCACCAGTCGGGAAATCAGGTCCTTGCATGTGTGTCAGCAGGTCGTTGACGTCATTGACCGTGCCTGAGATGCGACCGATTGCCGCATCGAGGACTTCGCCCGCGTGGTGCGGAGGAATCTCTGTCGCGTATCCGGCAGAAATCCCGGTCGAGCCGTTCA
Source organism: Exiguobacterium sp. s133 (assembly GCF_018618595.1). Classification (NCBI taxonomy): domain Bacteria; kingdom Bacillati; phylum Bacillota; class Bacilli; order Caryophanales; genus Exiguobacterium; species Exiguobacterium sp. s133. Next base: position 16,794 of record NZ_JACSMK010000011.1, on the reverse strand, counting down.
TCAACAAGTTCGGTAACAACGAAGGTAAAACGAGTGGTTCTTCCGTCGTATCATCAAAGTTGAGGGTATAATCGACCGTCTGTTTATTGATGCCGTCTAGAATCAAGCTTGAGACTTTCGAGAGACGCGCTTCCGTATACCGCATCGCGGCCGCGCTATCGCCGTCGATCGATCCATTATTCCCTTGCATGTCGACGAGCGGGTACCGTAACTTCCACTCCTGACTCAAGCGGACCATCGCCTCATAGACAGACGAGTCGCCGTGCGGGTGGTAATTGCCGATGACGACCCCGACCGTCTTGGCAGACTTCCGGTACGCACGGTCATACAGATTCCCTTCCGTATGCATTGCATAGAGAATACGCCGCTGGACGGGTTTGAGCCCGTCGCGCGCATCCGGTAAAGCCCGGTCTTGAATGATGTATTTCGAATAACGTCCGAACCGGTCACCGACGACCTGTTCGAGCGATAAATTTAAGATGTTTTGTAAATTAGACATGCTTTGTCACACTCGCTTTCGTCACGTGTTCGTTTTCAATGATTGAGATGTCTTCCGCGAGTCCGAACGCGACGTTATCTTCAATCCATGACCGGCGGTGGCCAACGTTATCGCCCATCAAGACGGAAACACGTTTTTCAGCAACGGCGGCGTCGTCGATCGTGACGCGAATCAAAGTCCGGGTCTCAGGATCCATCGTCGTTTCCCAAAGTTGAGGAGCATTCATCTCACCAAGTCCTTTGTAGCGTTGGATCATATAGCCTTTACCATACTTTTTCGTTGTTTTCGCAAGTGTGTCTTCATCCCAGACATACTCAAACTTCTCCGTTTTCCCCTTACCTTTCGAGACACGATACAGCGGAGGTAAAGCGACGAAGACTTTTCCGGCGTCAATCAACGGACGCATGTAACGGAAGAAAAACGTCAGCAGGAGGACTTGAATGTGGGCCCCATCGGTATCGGCATCGGTCATGATGATGACCTTGTCGAAATTACAGTCGGACAGGTCGAAATCTGCCCCGACCCCGGCTCCAATCGCATGGATGATCATGTTGATTTCTTCATTCTTCATGATGTCCGCGAGTTTCGCTTTTTCCGTATTGAGGACTTTCCCGCGTAACGGTAAAATCGCTTGGAACGTCCGGTTCCGTCCTTGTTTCGCAGAACCGCCGGCAGAATCTCCCTCGACGAGGAACAATTCATTTTTGTCGGCGTTTTTTGAAGCGGCCGGTGTCAATTTCCCGTTTAAGATGCTGGAACGTTTCTTTTTCTTGCCGTTGCGCGCTTCTTCCCGGGCTTTGCGGGCTGCTTCGCGAGCTTGTGCCGCACGAATGGCTTTTTTAATGAGCAAAGTCGCCGTTTGCGGGTTTTCTTCGAGGTACGTCGACAGACGGCGGCTGATGACGGCGTCACAACTCGTCCGTGCTTCAGGAGAACCGAGTTTTGACTTCGTTTGTCCTTCGAACTGGAGGAATTCTTCCGGAATCCGAATCGAGACGATCATCGTCAAGCCTTCCCGGATATCATTGCCGTCGAGATTTTTATCTTTTTCTTTTAATAAACTATTTTTACGGGCATATTCGTTCATAACGCGGGTCATTGCCGTTTTCGAACCGACTTCATGGGTTCCGCCGTCACGCGTCCGGACGTTATTGACGAACGACAGGACGTTTTCCGAGTAGGCGTCCGTGAACTGGAACGCGATATCGACTTCGATTTCGTTTTCGACGCCTTCAAACGCGACCGTCGGATGCAGGACATCCTTGTCGTCGTTCAAATAACCGACGAACTCGCTGACCCCTTCTTCGTATTGGAAGACATCTGCTTTGTCGGACCGTTCGTCCGTCAACGTGATTTTCAAGCCTTTTAAGAGGAAAGCGGATTCACGAAGACGTTCAGCGAGCGTTTCGTAGTTGTATGTCAAGGTACTGAAAATTTTCGCATCCGGCTTAAAATAGACAGCCGTTCCTTTTTGACGCGTCGCTCCCGTCTCAAGTAACGTCGTTTTAGGCATTCCGCCATTTTCAAACGTTTGCTCGAACTGTTTTCCGTCACGATAAATCGTCACCTTCAAGTCTGTGGATAAGGCATTGACGACGGAGGCACCGACACCATGCAATCCACCAGATGTCTTATAACCGCCTTGACCGAATTTTCCGCCGGCGTGGAGAACGGTGAAGATGACTTCTGCCGTCGGTTTCCCCGACGCGTGCATTCCCGTCGGCATCCCGCGCCCGTGGTCACGGACCGTGATGGCGTTATCTTTATGGATCGTGACATCGATCTGTTCCCCGAACCCGGCAAGGGCTTCATCGATTGCGTTATCGACGATCTCATACACCAAGTGGTGGAGTCCACGATGATCGGTCGATCCGATATACATACCTGGGCGCTTCCGGACAGCTTCGAGTCCTTCGAGCACCTGGATGGCATCGTCATTATAATTGTTTAAATCTGTCGCCATAGTTTTCACCTCATATAGAAAAACGCCGATTTTCCAAACATTCGTTCGTTTTTCTAGTAGTCTGTATCTAATTGTAGGCATCTTCTTGCTATCTGACAAGGGGGAACGTAAAAAAGACACTCACTCGCGTTTGAGTAAGTGTCTTGATTTGACTCGAAATCATAAGTATTGGTGTTCGATTTTGATGCATCGATTTTCGATATACGGGATTCCTGCCCCGAGCGCTAAACTTTCCGCTTCGACGCTCGACAGACCGAGCTGGTTCCAAATCATCCCGACGTCGCCATGGGCAACCGCTTCTTTTGCAGCGTCCGCTAAAAACTCGGAGCGACGGAACACGTCGACGATATCGATATGACCCGGGATGCTATCGACCGTCGGATAAACTTTTAATCCGTTCCATTCGTCAAGCGTCGGATTGACGGGAACGACCTCGTACCCGTTCTGCACAAGATAATCGGCGATCCAGTTCGCAGTTTTCCCGGAATCACTTGAAATCCCGACGACGGCAATCCGTTTCGCTTCTTTTAGTAATTGGCGTGCTTGTTGATCAGAAATCATTCGTTTCTCCCCCTATACGTAATTGAGTCAATCTTCTTGTCTATACCCGAATCACTTTCGGTTAAGCCGTGTTTCTAAAAGTTTGCAACAATTCCGAGAAAAAACGAAAAACGATCTGTACGAAAATGAGACGACCAACCACCTGTCGAAGTCATGTTCGATGCAACTGAGAGCGAAATTGGTTTTCAAGAATATTTTTCTGAATTCATTCTATCAAGGTGACATAATACAATTATTGTTCTGTTTGACATAAGAAAATACACCTTTCGTTGATTTGCATCGAGTTGACCAGTCACCCGTTAGTCGGAAAGTCGATGCAACTGAGGTCTCCCTGTCTGACAATTTAATATTGCGTGAAATAACTATTTCACGCAAACTAGTGTACCGTCTACCAACGTTTGGTATAGTAAGGTCAGAGGGGGAATAGACTGATGAGTTTATTTAAAAATCTAGGAAAAACCGTTAAAACCGTCCAAATTCCGGCCCATACCGTTGATCTACCAGGCTATCACCGGATGCCGGAATTTATTCGCGATTACATCGACCACTTAGCTTCAAAAAATTTCTCAAAAGCAACGATGCGTCGTTATGTGTATGATTTTGATTCGTTTTTTAGCTTTGTCGCCGCCGCGTCAGGGCAGGATGTCCGGGCGATTGATATCACGCAAGAGGCGTTCCTTGAGATTGACGGCGCGGGAATTGCGGCTTACGCCGAATACTTAGCCTTGACGAAGGGCAATGCGCCGAGTGTCATCAACCGGAAGTTGTCGGCGTTACAATCGTTATTTCGCCATTTGATCGACATCGGCGTCCTGTCGGAAAACCCGGTCGCAAAAATCAACCGTCCGAAACAGGCAAAACGTGATCCGGTCTACTTAACGAAACGTGAATGGGATGAATTGATTCAATTGCTGCCGTCGAACATTGAGATGAATCCGCGGGAGGCGGCCCATTATGAGCGTGACCGCGTCCGTGACGTGACGTTGTTCCAGCTACTCGGCTATAGCGGGATGCGTCTCAGCGAGATGACACAATTGACGTGGAACGATCTCGATTTTCATGAAGGGACGATTCGGGTGATTGGTAAAGGCAACAAGGAGCGGGTCATCCCACTTGCGCAACCGGCACGCGTCGCCCTCAGAAAGTATGCCGCCCATTATCAGTTGTCGATGCGTGGGAAAGATGCTGTATTCGAAAAACAAGGGAAACCGCTCAGCCCGCGGGCGGTCCAACATATATTAAAGCGGCATACCGATCGGTTACGATCGGTCTTACCGTTTTTGGAACGAAAACAAATCACACCGCACAAGTTACGGCATACGTTTGCGACGCGTCTCGCGACAGGCGGCGTCGATGTCTTGACGATTCAGCAACTCCTTGGGCACGAGTCCGTCGCGACGACTCAAGTCTATGCCCATATCGGCGATCAGGAGAAAAAACGGGCGATTGAATTATTTGATGGTGAACGATAATAGTATTATGTCACCTTATAGTAACTTTATAGTAAAGGAGACCACAGATGAATTTTGGATTAAGTGAACGAAAAATCAAACAAATGTCAGATACCTATGCCTTTCGCCGCGGAAAACGGTATGTGACGGCAAAAAAAGTGACCTTACGCAACTACACACCGGGTGACCTCTTCGTCGAGGCGGAAGTTGCCGGTGAAACACGTTTTCACGTCCACGTTCATCTCCGGGAAACGGGTGTTGACGCCGGATGCAACTGTCCCTCGCTCGCCATGGATGCCTCGTTTTGTGGGCATATCGTCGCAGTGCTGTTAGCCTTACAACAAATTCAAGCCTACGGGACGCCCGGACCGAATCGTCCGGCCATCACACCGTTTTCAGCGCAACCGACAATTGAAGATGCCGCAGCTGCAACCTATCTTGCGACATTGACACGCGAAAATAAAGCGCAGCTCCGGTTTGACGTCCGCGACGGCGGGATTGCACTCGAAAGCCTGACGACACAGCGCAGTTATCTCTTGTCCCTGCCCTACTTCGACCGTTTACTGAACGACCGCGACTGGTTACGGGAACGGGCGGACATCTGGATGAGCGCCGCTGTCCGGGGCCGACTCGTCAGCGGATCCCCTCGCGTCAAACTGGCTCTCGACCGGATCAATACCCGCCTGGAAGTCGTCGTCACGTTTGATTACGACGGCAAAACCGTCAACCCGTTGACTCCGACACGCTGGATCGGGCGTGACTTGTCGACGGAGCGGGCGGTGACGCGTTATTTGGAAGCGACAGGACTCTGCGCGGATCAAGCCCGTTATGTAGTAGAAGGAGAAAGTAATCACTACGTTGTCTTAAAAGGTTTACTTGACCCGATGGTTGCCCTCGGTCAACTCGAGTTATACGCGACGGCGAGCATCAAAACGGCATTGCTCCCCGGTCCATTCCATCCGAAAATTGAAGTCAACGTGACGAAGCGACTCGATTGGTTGACGTTCAAGTTTTCGATGGACGGGATTTCAGAACAAGAACTGTCGGCGGTCCTCGCGTCACTCGTGACGCAAAAGACGTACCACCGTTTACGCTCGGGACAATTGTTGTCGCTTGAAGACCGTGCCTTCACGCAAATCAAACGGCTGTTACAGGAAGTCGAAGCGACGGAACAGACGTTACTTGAAGCGGAATTGACCGTTCCTGCCGTGCCGAACTTGGCCCTGTTGACCCCGGCTGCTTTCTTGACGGTCCACAGTCAACTGAAGGAACGATTGCTCGAGATGAAAGCCGGAAAAACAGAGCGACTGGCGTTACCGGAACCGCTCGCGACACAACTTTTGCCGTATCAGCAAGACGGCGTCCGCTTCTTCAAGAGTCTTGCGGCACACGACTGTCATGGCATCTTAGCGGACGAGATGGGACTCGGCAAAACGATTCAAGCCATCGGTTATATCGAAACGCTCCCGAGTTCACGTGTCTTGATCGTCGCCCCGGCGTCACTCCTCTACAACTGGGCAGCAGAGCTGCACCGCTTTGCCCCGACACGCACCGTTCGTGTGCTCAGCGGGAGTCGTGCGTCGCGCTTACGACAGCTCGAAGACTTGCCGGACGACGTCATTCTCATCATCTCCTACCCGTCGCTCCGGCTCGACATCAAAAATCATCAAACGATCCATTACGATTGTATCTTTTTTGATGAAGCACAACATCTGAAGAATCCACGGTCGCAGACGACGGTCAGCTTAAAACAACTGTGGGCGACGCGGCGGTTTGCCTTGACGGGGACGCCGCTCGAAAACAAGACGCTTGATCTCTGGTCAATCTTTGACGTCGTCTTCCCGGCACTCTTGCCGGACCGGCAACGGTTTCTCGACTGGTCAGCACGGGACGTTCAACAATTCGTCGAACCGTTTTTGCTGCGCCGGACGAAAAAAGATGTTTTGCAACAGTTGCCGGCGAAACAAGTCGTCCATCAGTACACGGAACTGACGGCGGCACAGAAAAAACTCTATGCCGCCCACTTGGCAAAGTTACAGCTCGAGACGTTACAGCATCTCGATCAGTCAAAACCGGAAGAACGGATGAAGTTACTCGCCGGATTGACCCGGCTCCGGCAAATCTGTTGCGATCCCCGGTTGTTCGTCGAAAACTACCGTGGTCGGTCGGCGAAACGGGACCGGTTGCTCGCCTTGATTCAAGAAAAACGGGCAGCAGGCAAACGGATCTTAATTTTTTCACAGTTTACAAAAATGCTCGATTTGATTCGGGACGACCTGCATGAGTTGCACCTCCCTCATTTCGAACTGCGCGGGGATACACCGATTGCGGAGCGTCTCGAACGCTGCGACCGTTTTAATGCAGGCGAAGTCGATCTGTTTTTGATTTCACTGAAGGCGGGCGGCACCGGACTGAACCTGGCGACGGCGGATACTGTCATCTTATATGACAGTTGGTGGAATCCGGCTGTCGAACAGCAAGCGGCTGACCGGGCACACCGGATGGGACAAACACAGACGGTCGAAGTCATTAAATTAATCACGAAAGGCACGATCGAAGAAAAAATCATCGAGCTGCAGGAACGGAAAGCGACACTCGTGACGGACATACTTGAACAACCGGCGTCACTTGCGTTATCGGTCGATGAGATGGTTCAATTGCTTGAATAAGAGGAAAGGCACCGATTTCTTAATAGGATGTAAACCGTTGCTGCTCTAGGGAGAACAGGTTTCTGGCTATCGTTTTTTCGCCGGTTGATGTTTAGCTTTTAATGTTACGGGGGTATAACTATCATAGCACCGCATCAGCGAGTTGCTTTTACAACCACATGTTTCTCAATATCAGCGTAATGACCTGGGAGAGAAATGCTAACCACTCACTTCGATCTTCATTTTTATGAAATCAATTTGAAATAGCATTCGATGCACCGTCTTGATCCGGAACGATTCGTTCCACTCCTTTCTTCATTACCTTTTGAGGGCTATACCAAATTCAAGGGGGAAATGAACATGTCAGTAACATTAAAAGTAGAAGAACGCGAAGTACGCCCACGCTCACTTAGAAAGCAATTACGTCATGAAGGAAAAGCTCTTGGTGTCGTGTATGGTTACAAAGTGGAAAGTACACCGATTGCCTTTGACGAAAAAGCATTGATCAAAGTCGTTCGCGAACATGGTGAGAATGCACTTGTTGCACTTCAAATCGGTGGTAAAAAAGTCAACACACTGATCAATAAACTCGATATGGATATCTTCACACCAACAATCAAGCACGTTGAATTCATCGCTGTTAAAATGGATGAAGAAACAGAAGTCGAAACAGATATCGTCCTCGTCGGCGAAGCGGCTGGTGCAAAACTTGGTGGATATCTTTCACAAACACTCTTTAAAGTAACAGTTGCAGCTACACCAGATAAATTACCGGAACGCGTCGAAGTCGATGTGACAAATCTTAACCTCGGTGATTCTCTATCGGTTTCGGATTTACCGGAAGAAAAAGAATACCGTATCGTTACGGAAGGTGACATTCAAGTCGTTGCCGTCGTCGAATCGACACTTGAAGCGGATCTCGAAGAAGCAGATGCTGAAGAATCAGCTGAAGCGACAGAAGAGGTTTCTACTGAAGAACACACGGAAGAAAAAGAATAATTTTTCTTACCCTCCCCTCGCGGAGGGTTTTTTTATCTGTATTGACAACTGTCAGTAGAGTCGGTACAGTAAATAGCGTACACATTATATGCACATCCACTAGGGGAGCCCATTGGCTGAGACGATTCACTTCGGACCCTTTGAACCTGATCTAGTTCATACTAGCGTAGGAAAGTGGAGCGGTAATTCGTTCAATTTTTCTGCATGTTTGCAGATTCAGCGACCGCTCTCTTTCATAGAGGGCGGTCTTTTTGTTTGTCTGGTGGTTGTGCCAAAGGGAGATAGGAACATGAACAGTTGGAAAATGAAAGAAATCATTGTCATGATGATGTTGTCGGTTGCTTGCGGGGTACTCTACTTAGGGTGGTCGACATTGTGGTTACCGATTTCCGCGATCTTCGGACCGGTCGGATCGAACTGGATGTTCGGGATTTGGGTCATCGCGAGTCCGCTTGTCGCCTACATCATTCAAAAGCCCGGGGCAGCACTGATTGCAGAAGTCGTCGCCGCGGCTGTCGAATTATTCACGGGGAGTCACTTCGGATTATCGGCCTTATTGATTGGTTTCGCTCAAGGAATCGGTGCCGAAATCGCTTTTGCCCTCTTCGGATACCGGAAGTTCAACACAATGACGTTAGTTCTATCCGGAATGTTCGCCGCAATCGGCAGTATGGTCTATAGTCTTGTCGTCAATGGTTTCGCCTACTATACGACGACGACACTTCTGTTGACGTTTTCCCTTCAACTCGTCAGCGGTGCATTGCTCGGTGGATTACTTGCGAAAGTCATCGTCGATGCGCTCGTCAAGACAGGGACGTTGAACGGTTATGCGATCGGGCGTAAGCGGCGGAAGCCGGATGCAGCATGATTCATTGTAACGACTTGTCTGTCCGCTATCCTGGGCAACATGACAACGTCCTGCACAAGGTGACGGTGACGCTACACGAAGGGGAAACGACGTTGCTCGTCGGACCGAGCGGCAGTGGGAAAACGACGTTTTTACATGTTCTCGCCGGCTTATTACCTGACGCGATCGAAGCCGATGTCAGCGGCCACTGCAAAACGAATGGGACGGTCGGAATCCTTTTTCAAAATCCGGACGACCAGTTCTGCATGCAGACCGTCGGAGCGGAAGTTGCCTTTAGTCTTGAAAATCGCTCAGTCGACCGCAGTCAGATGGATGACCGGATTGACGCCGTACTGGCACGTGTCGGTCTGGACGTGCCGCTGACGACACCGATTATGCAACTGTCAGGAGGGATGAAACAACGACTCGCCCTCGCCTGCGTCCTAGCGCTTGAGCCGGATATTCTATTGCTTGACGAACCGACGGCGCAACTCGATCCGGCAGGACATCGGGTTTTGATGCAGCTGATTGAGGAACTCCATCACGACCGGACGTTGACGCTCGTTCTGATTGAACATCAGCTTGACCGCTGTGTGACGTTCAGTGACCGGGTGCTCGTCTTCGATCACGGCGGAACGATTTTACGCGATGGTCCGCCGCTTGATGTCTTCGGTCAGCATCGCGCTGAACTCGAACGACGCGGCATTGCAACACCGCTCCTCTACCCGTATGAACTGGAAACCGTGCCCCCCGCTTCTTCCCAGGCGGGGCGGTTACGAAAAACGAATAACATCCGTCCTCCGGTTCGGCACGACACGACGTTCGCGCTGACGCGCACCGCGATTAGCCGGCGTAAGCAAGTGATTGTCGATAACCTGTCGCTTGCAACACACGCCGGAGAATGGATCATGGTCGTCGGATCGAACGGTGCCGGGAAAAGCACGTTGCTCGAAACACTGGCGAAATTGATTCCGGCGCAAGGCGGTACGGTCCGCTTGTTCGAAAAAGAACTGCGGACATGGAAAAGTCGGAGCTATTACCGACACGTCGGATTCGTCTTTCAACAGCCAGAGCTCCAATTTCTCAAGCAGACGGTCGAAGACGAGCTCGTAATCAGCATGGATGCACCGACGCCGGAGCGGATTGAAACGGCGTTGCAATCCTACCGGTTAACCCATGTCGCCCGTCAGTCGCCCCTCGCTCTGAGCATGGGTCAAAAGCGACGGCTCAGCGTCGCGACGATGTTGTTAGAACCAAAAGACGTCCTGTTGCTCGATGAACCGACGTTCGGTCAAGATGCCGAGACGACAGGTCAACTCATCGAGATGTTCGAGCAGGCTCGATTAAACGGGACGACGCTGATCATGGTGACGCATGACATGGAGCTGGTCCACCAGTATGCCGACCGGGTCCTCGTCCTTGGTGACGGGCGACTTCAGTTCGACGGCACACCGGACACTTTGTTTAAAGACGAGACGTTACTCGAGCATAACCAACTCTCTCGTCCGTTATCGTATTTGTATCAGCAACTCGAGGAGGTGAAACGTCGTGCAGGAAAACGACTCCCCGCTCGCGCGTATTAATCCGGCACTCAAGCTCGGTGCCCTTCTGTACGTGATGGTGCTTTTGATTGCGGCACCGACGTTACGCGAAACGATAGCCTTACTTTTACTCGCTGCGGTCGGATTGGGCTGCTCCGGTTGGTCACTGTTGATGCTCGCCAAACGGGTCTCCCCCTACCTCGTCTTGTTCTTGCTGACATTTTGGATGATGGCAGCCTTCGGAAAAGGCAGTACGGAAGTTTGGTCATTCGGTTGGTTTCGCGTGACGGAAGAAAGTATCGGTCACGCCTGGTTGATCGCACTGCGGATGCTTGCCTTCGTCTTCCTCAGTTTGACGTTCATCGCGACGACCGACCAAACCCGGTTCGTCATGAGCCTGATTCATCAGTGCCGGCTTCCGGACCGGCTCGCCTATGGCTTTTTAGCAGGGATTCGTTTTATTCCGATCTTTCAGCAGGAAATAAGAACAATCCGTCAAGCACGGCGGGTCCGCCAACAGCACTCGATTTGGCCATGGCAGACGTTTTTCGCCATCAGTTTACCGCTTTTTACGAACAGTATCATCCGTTCGGAACAAATCGCGATTGCGATGGAAGCGCGTCGGTTTCAAGCCGAGCGGACGTATTATGTCCGTCCGGTCGTGACGCGTCACGATCAAGTGTTTTTTGCTCTCGTTTGTCTCGTGGCGAGCTTGCTTCGGATTGTCCTATGACATTCATTAGATTAACGCAGACGGATTCAGGGAATCATAGTCTCGGAAGCAGTTAATTTAAAGAAGTAGGTGAAGGTTTGAAGCGAATCGTATTAGTCGGGGCAGGTCATGCCCATTTAGAATGTATCAAAGAAGGCACGCATCCGGATGTTGAATGGATCGTCATCAACCCGTCCCGTTATCAGTATTATTCAGGAATGTTCTCCGGTCTTGCGGACGGCACGTATCGACTCGAGGAGACCCGGGTCGATGTCAAAGCACTCTGTTCTCTTCACGGAAAGACATTGATGGAGGACCGTGTCACGCGGATCGATCCGCAAACGAAACAAGTTTTCTGTCAGTCAGGCGAAATCATTTCTTACGACGTCGTATCGTGTAACATCGGTTCGAATGACTGGAATGTCTCAGATGCAACGTCACGCGTCACAATCAAGCCGAATTATCAAATCGATCAGGCGCTCCGTCAGTTTAAAGAGGCATCGTCGCCCGTCATCGTCGGGAGCGGTGCTGCTGCAATCGAGATGGCGGCCTCATTCCAATCGGACGGTTGTCCGGTCACACTCGTCCATGATGAATCGCTCCTCGCAGGACACCCGGCAGAAGCGAGCATCCTTGACCGGTTGGATACGCTGGGCGTGACACGCATCGTCGACCGGTTCGTCTCTCTTGATGAGCAAACCGTCCGGCTCCAGTCGGGCCAATCATTCAAAGCGGATGCCGTCCTGTTTTTAGGTGGCGCGTCAGCGCTTGATTTGTTCAAGGCATCCGGCCTCTATTGTGACGACCGCGGATTTTTGCTCGTCCACGAGACGTTCCAGTCGCTAGAGGACCCTTCTCTGTTTGCCGTCGGCGACTGTGCGACGCTCGCCGCATATCCGAACACACCGAAGAACGGTGTAACCGCCGTCCGGCAAGCACCGGTCTTGCTTGAGAACCTTCTTCGTTTCATCAATCAGGAACGTTTGCGGACGTTCCGGCCGCAAACGCGTTACTTGACGATTCTATCGATGGGACATCAGCAAGGAACCTTGCTTTACGGACGACACTATCAGACGAATCATTTGAGCTGGCGTTTGAAACAATGGATCGATCGCCGGTTCATCAAAAGTTATACGACATAAGAACTCGAATTTCGAATGAACTGGGTGTTCGGTTCAAGGCGGAACGTGCACTAAGGTGTCTGCATGTGGAACCTCCTAAAACAGAGAGGTATTCATTCCTCAATCTAGACACAAAAACAGCCATCACATACTTGCGATGGCTGTTTCAGACTGTAGACAACGTGCTATCAGGAAATCAAGCGTCTTTTTTCGTTGCTTTCCTCGGGCGAGGCGCAAGCCGTTGCTCCTTGATCCTAACGGACAACGAGCAGGGTCTTGCCTGCCTCTGAAAGTGCGTTAAAAACGCACTTTTTCCCGTAGGAGTCAACGAAACGTGACGCTTTTTAGGGAATACCGTGAGATAAATCCAAATATGCAGACGGTTTAGAGCGTAATCTGTCTTGAATCGCTTAGAACCGCGAACGATTGCCGCTTTGAATACGAGGTGAGACAGGGAAGCGCATCTCGATATAGAATTTTCAGGCTTCATAACCGTTTGTCTACAGCTTTAACAGCCATCGCATACTTACGATGGCTGTTTTTGTGTCGTTGATTATTTTAAGAACGCAAGTAACGTATCGTTGAATTTTTCGCGTTCATCGAGTACTGTCCCGTGCCCGCTCTCTTCAAATGGTTCGATGCGTGAGTTCGGGATTGCTTTTTGCATTTCTTCCGCAAATTCAAACGGACAGACTTTATCTTTTTTACCGTGAATGATTAACGTCTCGACGTCAATCTGCGGCAATTCATCCCGTAAGTCTTCGTCGCGCAAGGCGATTGCCGATAAAATCGTGCCGTGAGAAGAGGCTGCGACACTTAAGTTGTGGAACCATTGTGTCATCGGTTCTGAATGGTCTTGTTCAAAGAAGATTTTTCCGAATCCTTCAAGCATCGCCGGACGGTCTTTTCTCGTATCGGCAATCAAGTCATCGACTTCGTCTTTTGTCATCCCGTACGGGTACCCTTCCCGTTGCGTGAAGACCGGAGCTGCAGCACCCGCAAGAATCAATTTCGAGATTTTGCTCGATCCGTGGTTGAGCAGATAGCGTAACGCAATCCCGCCACCCATGGAAAAGCCGAGTAACGCTGCGTCTTTCAGTTCGAGCTGCGTAATGACTTGATCGATGTCAGATGCCATCGTTGCATAATCATATCCGCTGGCTGGAGCATCCGATTTGCCGTAGCCGCGGTAATCAACCCCGATGTAACGGTAGCCGGCGTCGAGCAAGGCATTCTTTTGATATTCGAACATGTTGTTATTCGCTGGCCATCCGTGTAACATGACGACCGGTTGTCCTGAACCGACATCTTCGACATAAATTTTAGTTCCGTCAACTGCTTGAATGAATGTACCCATTTGAATAACCCCCGTGTAGTAGTGAAATCCGTGCATGATTGAGTATTACCCCGTTCTGATAGATTATTAACATCTTAAGGTTAAAGTGAAATGAAAAATAGATAAAATATGGAAAAAGATATGGTAAAATAAGTAGAAAACGACGGGGAGGGATTGTCATTAAATCATGGTCACTGGCATTAGGACTGGCCTGCAGTCTCATCTTGTCCGGGTGCGGTCAAGAACGTTTATTGAAGCTTGAGTCCGTACCGGCGTATTGGTCAGCCGAAAGTTTTGTCAATCGGCAATTTGTAGACGATGTACCGGCAGAACAGAAAAAACAGATGTTAAAAACGTGCAAGAATAAAAAGACGACGGCACTGCCCTCATCCTACCGGATCCTTAATACATATGAGATGTACTTTTCCTTAAAAACGCTTGAAATGTATGGAGCTCAAACCGAGGTCTTTTATCTCGCTGAAAAAGAAAACCTGTACCTCGCCTGCCGGTCGCGGGATACGCATCAATTAAAAATTCATCCGGTCGAAGCGAAAGACCATCCGTGGGTGAAGGTAGACCAAGGAACGGACAAAACGCCCTTGCAGACGCCGACATTTTTCCCGGTGACGGAAAAACAGCGGACACGCCATGCGGATCAAAATCGTGAAGCGAAAACAGAGGGTGATTTCAGCCGTCGTCTCGCACCCTTCCATAACTTACATATGCCGATTGCGGGACAGGTACTCGTCATCCTGACAGAGAACAACAAAGAGCACGTGCTCGTCGATGTCCCGACTTCGTTCATCAACCAGACGACAGACTTTTATTTGACGACGCGTCCGAGCGGGAACGGAGCAAATGCGATATATCATTCGATTACTTTCGAAAGTCCCGGTTGGTACCTGCAGGACCGGATCGTAATGACGACATATGATCAGGAAAAAGTCGACATGACGTATCATCCCTTACCGGAGACACTTACGGCGAATCAAACGATTCCGTATGTGACGTTACGCGCAAAAAATGAGCTGGGCGATGTAGAAGAAAAAACCTTGTCCTTACGATATCAACCGGTTTATCAGAAGGTGAAGTTATTCGAAATGGACGATGAAGAACGCAATGACGGAATCGAAGGTTTCCTCCATCCGACGATCGAGTCCCTGCAAGAAGGCAATATCCGCAAAATTGGTATCATGCCGGATGAATTATCACTTGCCCTCGCGAACGAACTGAAACAGGTCACCCTCGAGCAACCGCAAGGAAATAAACCGTCGCTTCAGTATTTAACACTCGTCGACAAGGGGAAAACACAAACGTTCACCGTGTATTTAAAAAAGCGTGCCCAGAAAACAGATGTCTACCTGCAAGACACAACCTCGAAAAAAGGTACAAAATTGTCAGGTGAGCTGGCTGCACAGCTCGCGGAACAGATTGAGGGGGAATGAGATATGCGCATACGGTTCGTGTTGGCACTCTGCCTCGTATTCTTGAGTGGCTGTGCTGAAGATCCGGAACCGGTCCGGTTCAGCTATGTACCGGACCTTTACGATACGTTAAACGTCAGCGACTTCAAAAGTGCCGATCCGAAACTGGGGAGCCTGATTCAAGAAGTCTGTCATCAAAAAAAGGTCAAGCCACCAAAACAGTATACCGTGGGTGACCATTATTACGTCTCGCTCGTCAACATCGGACTGTTCATCGAAGGGACGCGGGCGACGTATATCGAGGCGGACGGTCAACCATACCTTTATTGTGATGACATGCGGCATCTGCCGACGTTCCATTCGTTAACGAAAAAACAAAAATCATTTTCAACTTCAGCCTTGAAGAAACCGGTGAAAAAGATCGAAATCAAGAACATTGATCCGAAAAATCGTCAACTGTACAGCCATCTGGTCGATCATGTTCGCAAGTCGCAAATGCAGTTGACACTGCCGACGACGGGATACCTCGTCATCCGGGCGACGAATGATCAGACGAAAGAAACAACCGTCACGAATGTGATGGAATTGACGCCGTTTGCTCACGGGATACCGCACTTCGTATTTATTGATAAGACGTACATGGACGACCGACATCAGATTCGTCCGCACCTGCTGACGGATGGGATCAATCTTCTTTTTGAAGCGCCGATTATCGAGGCGGAAAAACCAGTCAAGGTACGCTTTACACCGGCAGAACCGAACAGTCAGGGTGAGTATGGATCGCTACAGGTAACTACGACATCAGGAGAACGGTCGCGCTATACGTTGACCGTCAGACAGGAGTCCGAGCTACCGCCAGGCATCAAGCTGCTACCGGATGACGACGACAGTTCGGAGTCCCCCCACCATGCCGTTTTTCATGACCGTCCGTTTCCAAAGGTCGACTACACACAAAAAACGCCATATGACGAATTGAGCGAGCAGGAATTCCTGATGACATCCGTCGAGGAAATGAAGACGTTGACAGGATTGATCAAGCAAAGTCAGGTCGCGGAGAAAAAGGGAAAACTCGCAGAGCGGTCCTATTTGACGCTCTTCAACGGAGATCAAGCACAACAGTATCGGATTTATCTCGATCGACGTGTCAAAAAGACGGATATCTACCTTGAAGACCGGACGCGGAAAATCAGCTTTAAATTGACGCCGGAAGCACGGAACTTACTGCTCGATTCCTATCAGATCAACTGATTAGAACAAAAAATGCTGGGTGACATAAATGAGACAACATACGAGGATGAAGACAATGCCTTCTTGCAACCACTCTGCACGGGACAGCGGTTCCCGCAAAAACGAGGCGCAGCCAATCAGGATGGCAAAGAAATAAAGATAGACGAATCCACCTGACAGTAAAAAACCGAGAATCAATACCATGCCGAATACTACGGTCATACCGGATACAATCAGTTTCCGTCGCGTCATTCTGTCTCACCTCTGTTGTCCGTTTTAACTCATTTACCCGTTTCTGCAAGAGAACATGTAAAATGCCTGACATCCGAAGAACGGGTGTCAGGCATTTCAGACTGTAGACAAACCCTCATATCCACTTGGAAATGAGGGTTTGTCTTATGTATGCGTAAAAAATATGACACTCCATTAGGATTCCGACTGGAATCCCATGACCAATTGGCCAAT